>JAEWDJ010000466.1 GCA_023390155.1 Actinomycetes bacterium
GGGCCTCAGCAACAAGCAGATCGGCGAGCGCCTCTTCATCAGCGCGAAGACGGCCAGCGTCCACGTCTCGAGCATCCTGCGCAAGGTCGGCGCCTCCTCCCGCACCGAGGCCGTCTACCGCGCCGCCCAACTCACCCGCTGACCCGCTCCCCGCGACCGCCGACCCGCCGCGCGGCGAGAAGGCGCGAAGCGGAGGCGGATCCGCCGCCTCGCTCCATGCCGGGGCAGCGGCTGAGTCAGCGCGCCTTGGGCGCGGTGGAGCGGCGGGCGACGAGCTCGGGCTGGAACACCGTCTGGCGGGGGATGAGCTCGGGGTCCGCCGTCTCCTCCAGCAGGATGCGCAGCGCGGTCCGCCCGATCATCGATCGCGGCTGCCGCATCGAGGACAGCGGCACCGCCGCGGCCCCGGCGAACGCGATGTCGTCGAAGCCGATGATGGCGATGTCGTCGGGCACGACCACGCGGCCGTCCGCGACGATCGCCTGCAACAGCCCGAGCGCGAGGAGGTCGTTCGCCGCGAAGAGGCCGTCCGGCCACTCGTGACGCGGCCTGCTGAGGATGCGGGCGCCCGCCTCGGCCCCCTGCTCCACCGTCATCGCGGCAGACGCAACGACCTCCAGCTCCACCGGGGTGGCCGCGTTCTCGGCGGCGACGCGGGCGCCGGCCAGCCGGTCGCGCACCTGGCGGATCTCGAACGGACCGCCGACGAACGCGATGCGGCGGCGGCCGGTCTCGATCAGGTGCTCGACGGCCATCCGGCCGCCCGCAACGCTGTCCACCGAGACCGAGCTGAACCGGCTGCTACCGCCGAAGCGGTCGACCAGCACGGCGCGGATACCCCGCTGGCGCAGGTGCTCGAGCCGCGGCTGGATGTCGCCGAACGGCGCGATCAGCACGCCGCGCACCTGCTGCTCCTCGAAGAGGTCGAGGTAGAGGCGCTCCCGGTCGACGTCCTCGTCCGTATTGCCGTAGAGGATGGCGATGCTGTGCTTGGAGGCCTCGTCCTCCGCGCCGCGGACGACGTCGTTGAAGAACGGGTTCTGGCCGTCGAGCACGACGAAGCCCACGATCGTGCTGACGCCTTTACGCAGGCGTCGCGCGGCGTCGTTGGGCACGTAGCCCAGCGCCTGGATGGAGCGGGTGACGCGCACGACCAGCTCGGCGGAGACCTCGTCCGGCCGGTTGAGGACGTTCGAGACGGTGCCGACGGAGACGCCCGCGTGCTGCGCGACGTCCCTGATACTGGCCGGTTGCATCGTTGCTCCCTCGTCCGGTGCTCATGTTCATGGGCCTCGCTTGACCGAGGCGCCCTCCCCAAATATAGTGTAGCTGAATCGGCCGTGAATCGATTCATGAACTCGTTCACCTCAATGAGGAGGCAGCAGTGTCCAGCAGCAGCCCCACGACGCCCGCACCACCGGTGCTGGAGCTGTCGCGGGTGGTCAAGTCCTTCGGGGCGGTCGTCGCCCTCCGCTCGGGCAGCATCCGGGTCGAGCAGGGATCCATCCACGCCCTCGTCGGCGAGAACGGCGCGGGCAAGTCGACGCTCGTGAAGATCGTCGCCGGGCTCTACCGGCGCGACGCCGGGGAGTTCCGCCTGCGCGGCGAGGAGGTCGACTTCTCCTCGACCGCCCAGGCCAAGGAGGCCGGCGTCGCCGTCATCTACCAGGAGCCGACCCTCTTCCCCGACCTCTCCGTCACCGAGAACGTCTTCATGGGCCGTCAGCCGAAGGGCCGGTTCGGCCGCATCGACCGCCGCCGCATGCGCCAGGAGGTCGAGTCGCTCTTCCAGCGCCTCGGCGTCGGCATCGACCCCGACCGCCTCGCGGAGGGTCTCTCCATCGCCGACCAGCAGATCATCGAGATCGCCAAGGCCGTGTCGCTCGACGCGCGGCTGCTGATCATGGACGAGCCGACCGCGGCGCTCTCGGGCGTGGAGGTCGAGCGCCTCTTCGCCGTCGCCCGCAGCCTGCGCGACGAGGGCCGCGGCATCGTCTTCATCTCCCACCGCTTCGACGAGGTCTTCTCGCTCTGCGACACGATCACCGTCATGCGCGACGGCTCCTACGTGTCGAGCGACCCCACGGCCGACGTCAGCGAGGACGAGATCGTGCGCCGGATGGTCGGCCGCGACGTCACCGAGCTGTTCCCCAAGCAGGAGACGGTCATCGGCGAGCCGCTGCTCGAGGTGTCCGGCCTCAGCTCCGCCGGGGTGTTCGCCGACGTGGACTTCACGGTCCGGGCGGGCGAGATCGTCGCCCTCGCCGGCCTCGTCGGCGCCGGACGCAGCGAGATCGCGCGGGCGGTCTTCGGCGTGGACGGCTACGACAGCGGCACCGTCCGCCTCGCCGGTCGCGCCATCCCGAAGCGCCGGCCGACCGCGGCGATGGCCGCCGGCCTCGCCCTGGTCCCCGAGGACCGCCGCAAGCAGGGCCTCGTGCTGGAGGAGTCGGTGGCGCGCAACTCCACCCTCGCGATCCGTACGCGGCTCTCGAAGCTGGGCCTCATCCGCAACGCGTCCGAGAACGCCTCGGCGCGAGTCTGGGCGAGCCGGCTGCAGTTGAAGACGAACGCGCTCGACACCCTCGTCGGAACGCTCTCGGGCGGCAACCAGCAGAAGGTCGTGCTCGGCAAGTGGCTCTCGACCGAGCCGCGCGTGCTCATCATCGACGAGCCGACCCGCGGCATCGACGTCGGCACCAAGGCCGAGGTGCACCGCCTGCTCTCCGAGCTCGCCGGGCGGGGGATGGGCATCCTCATGATCTCCTCCGAGCTGCCCGAGGTGCTCGGGATGGCGGACCGCGTGCTGGTCGTGCGCGAGGGCCGCATCACGGCCGAGCTCGATCGCGCGCAGGCCGACGCCGAGAACGTCATGTTCGCCGCCACGCACGCCGCAGAGGAGGCCGCACGATGACCACCGCCACCCCCACGCCGGCGCCGCCGACGCCTGCCGGGTCGAGCCCTGCGAGCCGGATCTTCCGCAGCTTCACCCGGGCCCGCGAGACCGGCATCCTGGCCGCCCTGATCATCGTGATCGCGGTGACGACGGCCATCAACCCGAGCTTCCTGTTCAGTCCGGACGGCTGGCGCGACCTCCTGCTCACGCCGGCGATCCTCGCGCTCGTCGCCATCGGGCAGGCCATCGTGATCATCACCCGCAACGTCGACCTGTCGGTCGGCTCGGTGGTGGGCCTCACGGCGTACCTCACCGGCCAGCTGTTCATCGGCATCCCGGGCATCCCGATCATCCTGGTCTTCGTCATCGGCGCTCTCGCGGGAGGGCTGCTCGGCCTGGTGAACGGCGCCCTGGTCGCCTACGGCAAGGTCCCGGCGCTGGTGATCACGCTCGGGACGCTGTATGCCTTCCGCGGCATCAACGTGCTCTGGGCGGGCAGCAACCGCATCAACGCCTCCGACGTGCCGTCCGCGTTCCTGAACCTCGGGACCGGCTCGTTCCTCACCATCCCGTACCTCACGATCCTCGCCCTCGTGGTGCTGCTGATCGCCGGCTGGTACCTGCGCAACCGGCGTGGCGGCCGCGAGCTGTACGCGATCGGGTCCGACCCGGCGGCGGCCGAGCTGTACGGCCTGAAGGTCACCCGCCGCATCCTCGCCGCGTTCATCCTCTCGGGGGCGCTGGCCGGCCTCGCCGGCGTGCTGTTCGTCGCGCGGTACGGCACGGTCAGCTCGCAGACCGGCACCGGGCTCGAGCTGCAGGCCGTCGGCGCGGCGGTCATCGGCGGCGTCGCGATCTTCGGCGGCAGCGGCTCGGTGTACGGCGCCGCCCTCGGCGCGATGCTCCTGCTCACCATCAACCGGGCGCTGCCGATCCTGGGCATCCAGGACTTCTGGCAGCAGGCCGTGGTCGGCGTCCTCATCATCGGCGCCATCGTCCTCGACCGCGTGCTCGCCCTGCGGCTCTCGCGCCGCCTCGTCGCCGAAAGAGAGGTGACCGCATGACCGGCCTCGACACCGCCGCCACGACGGCGGCCCCGCGCACGTATCCGGACTACAGCCGCCCGCTCTGGCAGCGCTGGGTGCTCACCCGGGAGTCGGCCGTGATCGGCGCGCTCATCGTGGTCGCCATCGTCGCCTCCGCGGTCGTGCCGAACTTCGGCACCCCGGTCACCCTGGGCTTCCTGCTGCTGGATGTCACGCCCGTCCTGATGATCGCGCTGCCGATGACGTTCGTGATCGTCTCGGGCGAGATCGACCTGTCGGTGGCCAGCACGTTGGGTCTCAGCAGCGTGCTGCTCGGAGTGCTGACGAAGGCCGGCTGGCCGATCGAGGCGGCGATGGTCGCCTGCCTGGTGGTCGGCCTGCTCGCCGGAGCGGTGAACGGGTTCCTCGTCACCGTGGTCGGGCTGCCCTCCCTCGCCGTCACCATCGGCACCCTCGCGCTCTTCCGCGGCATCGCGGTCGGGCTGCTCGGCACCACCGCCATCACCGACTTCCCGTTCTTCTGGCAGAACCTGGCGCAGATGCGCTTCGGCACCTCGGGCATCCCGGTCGTGATGGTGCTGGTCGTGGTCCTGATCGTCGTGTTCGCCGTGGTGCTCCACGCGACGCCGTACGGCCGCGGGCTCTTCGCCCTCGGCCTCAGCAAGGAGACCGCCGCGTTCTCCGGCGTCAACGTGGGCCGCACGAAGTTCATCGCCTTCATGCTCACCGGTCTGATCGCCGCGCTCGCCGGCATCTACTGGACCCTCCGCTACGGCAGCGCGCGCGGTGACAACGCGACCGGGCTCGAGCTCTCCGTGATCGCCGCGGTCCTCCTGGGCGGCGTGTCGATCTTCGGCGGCAAGGGCGCGCTGCACGGCGTCGTCGCCGGCGTGCTGCTGATCGGCGTTCTGCAGAGCGCGCTCCGCCTCGCGAACGTCAGCTCGGACGCCATCAACATCATCACCGGCGTCCTGCTCATCGTCTCGGTGCTCTCGCCGCGACTCCTCGCCTGGTTCCGGGCGGCGCGGGCCACGCGCCACCGGACCCTCACCTGACCCCACCGCACCACAGCGAACCACCACCGAAAGGAACAATGATGTTGCCCTCCACCAAGCGCCGCGCCACCCGCCGGCTCCTGACCGTCGGCGCGGGCGTCGTCGCCGTCGCCCTCGCCCTTACCGCCTGCTCGTCGGGCTCCGGCTCGTCCTCCGGCTCCGGCGGCGACAAGAACTACAAGATCACCTTCCTGCCCAAGAACCTCGGCAACCCGTACTTCGACACCTCCGACAAGGGCGGCGAGACGGCCATCAAATCGTTCGGCGGCACCTACAACCAGGTCGGCCCGTCCACCGCGACCGCCGACGCGCAGGTCAGCTATATCAACACGCTGACCCAGCAGCAGGTGGGCGCCATCGTGCTCTCGGCCAACGACCCGACCGCGCTCGGCAGCGCCCTCACGCAGGCGAAGTCGGCCGGCGTGAAGATCGTCACCTTCGACTCCGACACCGACGCCAAGTACCGCGATGTGTTCGTCAACCAGGCGACCGCCGAGGGCATCGCCAAGGTGCAGGTCGACATCATCACGAAGGAGATCGGGGACAGCGGCGAGGTCGCCATCCTCTCCGCCGCCGCCAATGCGACGAACCAGAACGCCTGGATCGAGCTGATGAAGAAGGACCTCGCGGCCAACCACCCGAACGTGAAGCTGGTCGACACCGTCTACGGCAACGACGACGACCAGACCTCGTTCGACAAGACCGCGGCCCTGCTGCAGACGCACCCGGACCTGAAGGGCATCATCTCGCCGACCACCGTCGGCGTCGCGGCCGCCGCGCGCTACCTCTCCACCTCGGACGCGAAGGGCAAGGTCAAGCTGACCGGCCTCGGCACGCCGAACCAGATGCGCGAGTTCGTGAAGGACGGCACGGTCGACGAGTTCGCCCTGTGGAACCCGGAGGACCTCGGCTACCTGGCGGCCTTCGCGGCCAAGGCGCTGATCGACGGCACGATCACCGGCAAGAAGGGCGACTCCTTCGAGGCCGGCAAGCTCGGCAAGTTCACGGTGGGCGACAAGGGCACCGTCCTGCTCGGCGACCCGTACGTGTTCAACAAGGACAACATCGACAAGTTCAACTTCTGAGCGCGCTCCCGCCCGAGGGCGGGACGCGAGGACGGGCCGGCGCAGCGTGCGCCGGCC
>JAEWDJ010000335.1 GCA_023390155.1 Actinomycetes bacterium
GTCTCCTCCTCCAGCAGATCGAGCGGCACCTCCAGGTAGACCGGGCGCGGGCGGCCCGTCGCGAAGAGCGCGAACGCGTCGTGCACCGCCTCGACGGCCTCCTCGGCGGACTGCACCCGGCGGCCCCACTCGACGATGGCCGCCGCGGCGCCCAGCTGGTCCTTGGTCTCGTGCAGCATGCCGACGTCGGCGAACTCGCGGCCGCGCGCCGGGCCGGGCGAGAGGATGATCATCGGCCGCGACTCGCAGTACGCGGTGCCCGCGGCCGAGAGCGCGTTGAGCAGGCCAGGCCCGCTCGTGGTGATGACCACCCCGGGCTTGCCGGTCTGGAGCGACCAGCCGTCGGCGGCGTAGCCGGCGCCCTGCTCGTGCCGGGTGGTCACGGGGTGCACGCCGAGCGCCGTCAGCGGCCGGTAGAACTCGAGGTTGTGAGTGCCCGGGATGCCGAAGACGGTGTCGACGCCGTAGTTGCGCAGCGTCTCGATCACGACCCAGCCGGTCGTGCGCGCGGCCCTGGTCTCAGCGGCCATCGGTACGGAACCTCTCCGTGCCGTCGACCCACGTCGCGAGCACCGGGATCGCGGCGATCGTGTCCGCTTCGGCCGTGAGCGGGTTCGCGCCCAGCACGACGAAGTCGGCGCGCTTGCCGGGCTCCAGGGAGCCCAGCTCGTTCTCGCGGCCCAGGGTGATCGCGCCCTCCAGGGTGTGGCCGCGCAGGGCGGCCTCCGCGCTGATCCGCAGCGAGTCCGGTCCGAGCTTGTGGCCGCGGCGCGTGACCCGGGTGACGGCCGCCTGGATCGCCTCCAGCGGGCGCGGCTCGGCGACGGGGGCGTCGGACGAGATGGTCACCGGCACGCCCGCCTCCAGGAACTCGCCGAGCGGGTTGAACCGCTCGCCCGGCGTCCCGATCGCCTGCTCGACGCCCTCGCCCCAGTTGTAGTAGTGCTGGGTCTGGTTCACCGGGCGGATGCCGAGCCGGGCCATCCGCTCGATCTCCTCCGGCGCGGGGAGGCCGCAGTGCTCGATACGGTGGCGCGCGTCGGGGTCGGGATGCTCGGCCAGCACCTGCTCGACGGCGTCGACGACCATCGCGATCGCCGTCGGCGACTGCGCGTGCGTCGCGGTCTGCAGGCCCGCGCGGTGCGCCTTGGCCACCAGCCCGGCGTACTCGGCGGGCTCGTGGTAGAGCTGGCCGCGACGGCACGGGTCGCCGACGTACCCCTCGGGGAAGTACGCGGTCCAGCCGCCGAGCGTGCCGTCCGCGTAGAGCTTGATGCCCGCGACGGAGAGGAACGCGTTGCCGAACGGGCCGGTGATCCCGAGCTCCAGCACCTGGTCCAGCAGATGGGAGAGGAAGTACATCGAGACGCGCACCGACAGCTCGCCGCGGTCCGCCATGGCGAGGTAGGCCGAGAGCTCGCGCTTCGACACCTGCGCGTCGCCGAGCGCGGTGACGCCCGCCGAGAGGAACTCCCGCTGCGCGATGTCGAGCTGCCGCTGGTGCTCGGCCGGCTCGTCGCCGAGGTGGAAGTTGGGGCCGTGGTGGCCGATCTTCACGCCGTGGAGGCCGGTGAGGACGTTGCACGCGGCGTCGGACAGCTCGCCGGTGAGCTCGCCGTCGGCGTCGCGGAAGAACTCGCCGCCCTCGGGGTTCGGGGTGTCGCGGGTGATGCCGTACTTGTCCAGCGTGAAGGTGTTGACCACCCCGCCGTGACCGGAGGCGTTCATCACGTAGACCTCGCGGTCGGTCGCGATCGCGTCCAGCTCCTCCTTGGTGGGGTGGCGGCGCTCGGCCAGGTTGCGCTGCTCGTAGCCGTAGCCGCGCAGCGGGACCCCGGCGGGGAGCCGCTGGGCGCCCTCCCGCATCAGCTCGACGATCTCCGGGATGGAACCGGCCTTCTCGGGGCTGACGTCCACCCAGGTGAGCAGCTGCCCGAACATCAGCGGGTGCGCGTGCGCGTCGATGAAGCCGGGGACGATCGTCGCGCCCGGGAAGTCGGCGCGCCGCGGGTCGAGCCCGGCAGCGCCGGCCGCGGCCTCCACCTCGGCCAGCGAGCCGACCGCGAGGATGCGCCCGCCCGCGGTGAGCATCGCCTCCGCGCTCGGGGCGCTCTCGTCGACGGTCAGAATGGTCTCGGCCATGACGATCGTCGGCGCGGAGTCGCGGTCGTCGTAGGTGGCCAGGTGTCGCACGGGTCAGCTCCTCGGGGTCTTGATGGCGGTGGTGTCCAGGCGCGGGTTGAAGGATCCGGTGACCGGCGCGTTGTCCGAGTGCTGCGGCGCGAACCAGGTGCCGACGATGGCGATCAGCGCCAGGAAGCCGAAGAACCAGATCGCGGACCAGAACGTGCCGGTGACGGCGATCAGACCGGTCGCGATGGCCGGGGACAGACCGCCCCAGACGGCCGCGCCGATGCCGTACGAGAGCGACATCGAGGTGTACCGCGCCTGCGGCCGGAACATCTGCGTCATCACCGTCGACAGCGGCGCCCACGCGCCGCTCAGCGTGATGCGGATGACGCTGACGAAGATGTAGATGAGCGTGACCTGGTGGTTCTGGATGACCAGCACCAGCGGGATCACGGCGACGAACGACAGCAGCGAGCCCAGGATGATGATCCGCTTGCCGCCCCACTTGTCGCCGAGCAGCGCGAGCGGCAGGGTGACGATCGCCTCGACGAACGACGCGATCGTCATCGCACCCAGGATGACGTCGGCGGGGAGGCCGACCTCCGGACTCGTCGCGAAGTTCTGCACGAAGACCGTGGCGATCACGTAACCGCCCGACGACATCGCGATGATGCAGAAGCCGAGCAGGATCGGCAGCCAGTTGTTGCGCAGCGCGAACAGGATCGGGGTGGACTGCGTGTGGCCCTCGATCTTCTCCTCGAAGACGGGCGTCTCCTCCACCCGATAGCGCACCCAGATGCCGACGCCGATCAGCACGATGCTGAACAGGAAGGGGATGCGCCAGCCCCAGGTCAGCAGAACCTCGTCGCCCATCCCGGCGAGGATCCAGAAGGCGCCGGAGGCGAGCAGCGCGCCCAGCGGGTTGCCGAGCTGGGTGAAGCCGCCGTAGAAGTTCTTGAACTTCGGCGGTGCGCTCTCCACCGACATGAGGCTCGCGCCGCCCCACTCGCCGCCGACCGCGAGGCCCTGGGCGATACGCAGCACGATCAGGAGGATGGGGGCGGCGATGCCGATGGCCGCATAGCCGGGCAGGCAGCCGACCAGGACGGTCGCGACGCCCATGATGAAGAGCGTGAGCGTGAGCGCCTTCTTGCGCCCGAGCTTGTCGCCGATGTGGCCGAAGATGATGCCGCCGAGGGGGCGCATGAAGTAGGCGACCGCGTACGTGCCGAAGGAGGCGAGCGTGCCGAGCGCGTGGTCGATCTCGGGGAAGAACACCTGGGGGAAGACGATGGCCGCGGCCGTCGCGTAGACGTAGAAGTCGTACCACTCGATGGTCGTGCCGACCACGGAGGCGAGACCGGCCTTCAACGCGCGGGCGTGCCCGGGGGGTTGCGTTGTGATTGCAGACACACAAAGCTCCTTTGCTCGTATTGACGTGAAGTCTCCGGCGTCGGCGGCGCTTGTGCAAGGGCAGTTCGGCGTCAGGGGAAGGTTTGAGCCGCACTTTCGTCGTGCCGTCGAGTCATTATCGCTGCGGATCGAGGGTCACGATCGATTCTCGCCATCGATCTGCGGCACTCAGGCCGCGAATCCGGGTATTCTGCCGATGTGCCGATCCGCCACGACAGCAGCACCCCGGAGCGCGACGCCGACGCCCTCGACAACCGCCTCGTCAGCGCGCTCCAGGCGGACGGCCGCGCCAGCATCCACGAGCTCGCGCGCACCCTCGGCGTCTCGCGCGACCTCGTCTCGCGGCGGCTCGGCACCCTGATCGGCCGCGACGGCCTGCGCGTGGTGGCCGCGCTCGACCCGGGCTTCGCCGGCCTCAACGTGCTCATCCACGGGATGGTCGGAATCGACGGCCCGGCCCGGCCCGTCGCCGAACGGATCGCGGAGCTGCCCGACACCGTGTTCGTCTCGCTGGTCGGCGGCGCCGCACCCGTCGTGTTCGAGTCCCGGCACGGCGACACGGAGGAGCTGCGCGCGACCCTCACGGCCATCCGGGACATCCCGGGCGTGCGGCAGCTGCGGGTCACCACGTACGACGCGCTGCTGAAGGAGTTCATCACCGCGGGCTCGGTCACCGACGTCACGCTCGACCGCCTCGACCACGACCTCATCGCCGTGCTGCAGGACGACGGCCGCGCCAGCTACCGCACGCTGGCCGACACCGTGCGGCTCTCGCCCTCCTCGGCACGCGCCCGCGTGCGGAGGCTGCTCGACGCGGGGGTGATCCGCATCGCCGCGATCGACACCGGCGGGCTCTCGCGCAACCGCGTCGCCGTCGGCGTCGGCGTCGCCCTGCGCGGGCCCGCCGAGCCGGTCCACCGGTACCTCGTGGCCACGCCCGCCGTCGACCTGGCCGCGGACGCGCACGGCGCCTTCGACGTCATCGCGACGATCGTGGGCCGCACGACCGCAGGCGTCCTGACCGTGATCGAGGAACTCCGGGCGCTGCCGGAGGTCGGCTCGCTCGAGACGTGGGCCCACCTCGACATCATCAAGGAGGACTACACGCGCACCCTCGGCCGCATCGTCCGCCCGTAGCCCCGCCGAGGTTCACGTCGTTGCAGTCATCCGGGCCGGAATGACCGCAACGACGTGAACTTCGGTGCCGGTCAGGGGCGGACGAGGGACTTGATGGCGCGGCGCTCGTCCATGGCGGCGTACGCCTCGGCGATCTCGCTGAGCGGCAGCTCCAGGTCGAAGACGCGGCCCGGGCGGATGGCGCCCGACCAGACGTCCTGCAGCAGCTCCTCCACGTAGTTGCGCACGGGGGCGACGCCGCCGTTCACGCCGATGTTGTCGTTGAAGAGCGGGCGTACGGGCAGCTCGGGACCGCCGTTCGGCACGCCGACGTAGCCGACCATGCCGCCGGGGCGCGCCGAGCGGATCGCCTGGTCCATCGACTCCTTGGTGCCGACGGCCTCGAGCACGCAGTCCGCGCCGACGCCGTCGAACAGCGCCTTCACGGCCGCCACGCCCGCGTCGCCGCGCTCGGCCACGACGTCCGTCGCCCCGAACTCGCGCGCGAGCGCCTGACGGGACTCATGGCGCGACATCGCGACGATGCGGGAGGCGCCCAGCCGCGCGGAGGCGAGCACGGCGCACAGGCCGACCGCGCCGTCGCCGACGACCACGACGGTGCTGCCCGCGGTGACCCCGGCCGACACGGCCGCGTGGTGCCCGGTGCCCATCACGTCCGAGAGCGTCAGCAGGCTCGGGATGAGCTCCTCCGCCGGGTACTCCGGGGTCGCGACGAGGGTGCCGTCCGCGTGGGGCACGCGCACTCGCTCGCCCTGCCCGCCGTCGGCGAAGCCGCCGAGCTGGTCGTTACCGCCCCACCAGCCGCCGTGCAGGCACGAGGTGCTCACGCCGTTGCGGCAGTTCACGCACGTCATGTCGCAGTCGTAGAAGGGCGCGATGACGAAGTCGCCCGGCCGGATGGTGCGCACGTCCGGGCCGACGGCCTCCACGACCCCGACGAACTCGTGGCCGATGCGACGCGGCTTGGGCGTCGGAGTGACGCCGCGGTAGCCCCAGAGGTCGGAGCCGCAGACGCAGGCCGCGACGACCCGGACGATGGCGTCGCCGCCGGTGGAGAGGACGGGATCGGGGACCTCTTCGAGACGCACGTCTCGCTCCCCGTGGAGGACTGTGGCACGCATGCTCCGAGCCTACGCTCGCACGGAGGCCCTCCACTTCGACGTGCACGTACGTTCAGGGAATCTGCTCGCAGTTTTGCGTGGGCCTGCACTGAGACGACGCGTACGAGGGGCGTTCTGCAGTGCCGTGCTCAATAACGTCAGTGTGTCCGCCACCCGCACCTCGACCCGATCGGGCACCCATGTCGCTCATCCGCTCCTCCTCGCGAGCCCCCTCCGATGCCCCGACCCCCGACTACTTCGCCTTCGGCGGCCGCACGTCCGCGGTGTTCGCCCGGGGCGACGAGGCCGAGCGGATCGTGCGGCACCTGACCTCCGGCACGAGTGTCGAGGTGCTCGGATCGCGCTGGTCGGGGCGCACCGAGCTCCTCCGGCGCACGCACCTGGAGCTGTCGACGCGCGAGCTGACCGTCTTCGCGGTGCGCGGGGTCGTGGGGACGGCGCCGTACGAGTGCGTGCGGCTCGCCCTCCCGTTCAGCGAGCGCCGCGCGCTCACCGGTCGCGCCGCCGGGCTCAGCGCGAGCGCCATCCAGGATGCGTACGAGCACGCGATGGCCGGGCGCACGGTCGTGCTGATGGTGGACGACGCCGACCTGCTCGACGCGGGCTCGTGGTCCGTCGTGGAGGGGCTGCACAAGTCGTTCGGCGTGCCGGTGCTGACGGCGGGGCTGGTGCGGCCGCTGCGGTCGATGCCGCGCCAGAGCGTCGTGCGGGCCGCCCATCCGGTGGTGCGGGTGACCCTCGGCCCGCTCAGCCTGGAGGCCGTGCACAGCATCGTCGAGCACCGGCTCGACGGCCCGGTGTCCCCCGAGACGGTGGGCCGCATCCACACCAAGTCCGCCGGCCTCCCGGGCTTCGCGCTCGCGCTGGTGGACGCCGCCGTCGCGGGCGGCACCCTCCGGCGCGAGCACGGGATGTGGCTGGCACCGATGAACCTCTGGGCGGAAGGCGCCGCCACGGCGTTCGAGGCGCTCCTCAGCAGCTACGACCCCGCCCTGCAGGACGCCCTCGAGCTCCTGTCGATCGTCGGGGTCACCGACCTCTCGACGGCCCAGGGGCTGGTGGGGACGGACACGCTCGAGGTCCTCGACGGCCACGGCCTGGTGCGGCTCATCGAGGCCGCCGACCACGCCCGCGTCGCGGTCAACCCGCCGGGCATCGCCGAGTACTTCCGCAACCAGGAGGCCTCCGCCCGGAGGCTGCGCCTGGTCGAACAGGCGACGGAGCTGCTCTCCTCCGCCCACGCCGAGGTGGAGCTGGACTACGTGCGCGAGGTGTGGCGGCGCACCGACCTCGAGGAGGGCGGCCTCCCCCTCCGCACCTCGATGGAGCTGCCCGCCGTCGCCCGCATGTTCACCGAGGACCACCAGGTGCACCGTCGCGTCGCCATGCGCGAGTGGAGCCGCAGCCCCGCGTTCCGCACCGCGGCAGCCGTGCTGCTCGCCGAGCTGACCGGCGCTCCCGACCCGCAGATCGTGGACGAGGTCGTCGCGCGCACCTCCGGGACGATCGGCGACGACGACCGGGCGGAGCTGCTCGCCCGCTATCTGCGCTCCCGCGCGGTGCTCGCGCGCGAGGGCGGCGGCTGCGCGGAGGCCATCGCCGCGCTGGGCGAGGGTCTGCGCGCCGGCTTCGCGTACGCCGAGGCGGTCGACACCCTCCAGCGCGCCACGCGCATGGAGTTCCACGGGATCGACACCGCCGAGACCGAGCTGCTGCGCGCCCGGGTCGGCAGCGACGTGAACGGGGAGGTGGCCCGGCTGGTGCTGGCCGTGCAGCTCACGATGTCCGGCCACGGCACCGAGGCGCTGGAGGCGCTCGACGGCGCGGGCCCCGAGCTCACCGGGCTGCTCGCCTCGCACGCCAGCATCCTCCGCGGCCTCGCGCTGACCGTCGAGGGGCGCCACTTCGAGGCGGCGGAGTGGGCCATCGGCCACCTCGAAGACGCGATCGCGGCCATCGACCGCCTGCGGCTGGCCGGGCACGCGTTCGTCGCGGCACTGAACCTCATCGTCTTCAGCCGGTTCGACGAGTCCTACGAG
>JAEWDJ010000411.1 GCA_023390155.1 Actinomycetes bacterium
GCACCGGAGTGCGGGGGCCTCTCGTGAGCGCGCGTCGCTAGCGCTGACGCCGCTCGCGCACGCGCATGTTGAGCACGATCGGGGTGCCCTCGAAGCCGTACACCTCGCGCAGCCGGCGGATGACGTACCGCCGGTATCCCGGGTCGAGGAACCCGGTGGTGAAGACCACGAATGTCGGCGGCCGGCTCGAGGCCTGGGTGCCGAACAGGATGCGCGGCTGCTTGCCGCCGCGGACGGGGTGCGGGTGCGCGGCGGTGAGCTCGGCGAGGAAGGCGTTGAACTTGCCGGTCGGGATGCGGGTGTCCCACGACTCGAGCGCGAGCTCCAGGGCGGGCACCAGCTTCTCGAGGTGGCGGCCGGTGCGGGCCGAGATGTTGACGCGCGGCGCCCAGGCCACGTGGGCGAGGTCCTGCTCGATCTCGCGCTCCAGGTAGCGGCGGCGCTCGTCGTCGAGGAGGTCCCACTTGTTGAAGGCGAGCACGAGCGCGCGGCCCGACTCCAGCACCAGGTCGATGATGCGCACGTCCTGCTCGCTGATCGGCTGACTGACGTCGAGCACGACCACGGCGACCTCCGCCTTCTCCAGGGCGGTGGAGGTGCGCAGCGAGGCGTAGAAGTCCGCGCCCTGCTGCAGGTGCACGCGGCGGCGGATGCCGGCGGTGTCGACGAAGCGCCACACCTTGCCGCCGAGCTCGACCTGCTCGTCCACCGGATCGCGGGTGGTGCCGGCGAGCTCGTTGACCACCACGCGCTCCTCCCCCGCCGCCTTGTTCAGGAGGGAGGACTTGCCGACGTTCGGGCGGCCGACGATCGCGACGCGGCGGGGTCCGCCGACCTCCTGCTTGGCGACCTTCGAGACCTCGGGCAGAGCCTTCAGGATGTCGTCGAGCAGGTCGGCGACGCCGCGGCCGTGCAGGGCGGAGACGGGGCGCGGCTCGCCGAGGCCGAGCGACCACAGCTCGGTCGCGTACGGCTCCTGGCGCGCGTCGTCCACCTTGTTGGCGGCGAGGAAGACCGGCTTGTCGCTCTTGCGGAGCAGCCGCACGACGTGCTCGTCGGTGGCGGTCGCGCCGACGACGGCGTCGACGACGAACAGCACGGCGTCGGCGAGGTCGCTCGCGACCTCGGCCTGCGCGGCGACGGAGGCGTCGATGCCCCGGGCGTCGGGCTCCCAGCCGCCGGTGTCGACGACGGTGAAGCGGCGCCCGTTCCACTCGGCCGGGTACGAGACGCGGTCGCGGGTCACACCGGGGGTGTCCTCCACGACCGCCTCGCGGCGGCCCAGGATGCGGTTGACGAGCGCCGACTTGCCGACGTTCGGCCGGCCCACGATGGCGAGCACCGGCAGCGCGGGCAGGAACGTGATGGCGTCCGGGTCCTCGCTGACGGCGCCGAGGACCTCGAGGTCGCTCTCGTCGAGCTCGTAGTCGTCGAGGCCGCTGCGCAGCGCGGCGGCACGCTGGGCGGCGAGGTCGTCGTCCAGGTCCGCCAGCCGCCCGACGAGGTCGTCGGCGCCGGTGGGCTCGTTTTCGATGTCAGACATGGGTCTCTTTCTGTACGACCTGGATGACCGCGTCCACGGTCTGGTCGAAGTCGAGGGAGGTGGAGTCGACGGTGGTCACACCGTCCGCGGCGTTCATGAAGTCCACGACCCGGGAGTCGGCCGCATCCCTCCGGAGCAGCGCCTCGCCGACGTGAGCGGCGGAATGGCCGGTCAGCTCAGCAGAACGCCTGGCAATTCTAACGGATTCGTCGGCGGTGAGGAGGATGCGCACGGGGGCGTCCGGGCAGACCACCGTCGTGATGTCGCGTCCCTCCACGACGATGCCCGGCCTGTCGGTGCGCCGGATGATGTCGCGGAACAGCGCGGTGAGGAAGGAGCGGACCTCCGGGACGCGCGCGATCGCGCTCACGACGGCGGTCACCTCGGGCTCCCGGATCGCGTCCGTGACGTCGTGGTCGCCGACGAAGACGTGGTACCCGTCCGGGTCGGTGCCGATCCGGTAGTCGAAGTCGGGCAGGGAGTCGATGACCGCTTCCGCGTCGGTCGCATCCAGCTCGCGCTGGACGACGTACCAGCTGAGCGCCCGGTAGGCCGCTCCCGTGTCGAGGTACGCCCAGCCGAGGCGCCGGGCGGTTGCCTTCGAGACGGACGACTTGCCGCTGCCGGCGGGGCCGTCGACCGCCACCACGGTCGGGGTCTGTGCGAGCTCTGTCATCCGGCGATCCTCCAGCCGCGGTCGGTCAGGTCGTTCACGGTGCGGGTCAGCACCTCGGGCAGCACGGCGATCTCGGCGAGCCCGAACGGCGCCCCCGGCGAGTGCTCCAGTCGCAGGTCCTCGAGGTTCACATCGAGGTCGCCCAGCTCGTTGAGGAGGCGCGCCAGCTCACCCGGGCGGTCCTCCACCATCACGACGACGGAGCTGTAGCGCTTGTCCTGGCCGTGCTTTCCGGGCAGGCGGGAGACGCCGACGTTGCCGCCCGCGATCTCCTCCGCGATGGTGCGGCGGGATCCGGTGGCGTCGACGTCGCCGAGGGCGGAGAGCACCCGGTCGAGGTCGTCGCGGTACGCGCGCAGGATCTCGACGATCGCGGGCGCGTTGGCCCCGAGGATCTGCACCCACAGCTCCGGCTCGCTCGCCGCGATGCGGGTCACGTCGCGCACACCCTGGCCGGCGAGGCCGAGCGCGGCGTCAGTGGATCCGGCGAGACGCTTCGCCATCAGGCTCGAGACGATCTGGGGCGCGTGCGAGACGAGGGCGACCGCGGCGTCGTGGTCGGCGGCGGCCATCTCGACCGGCGTCGCGCCGAGGTCCAGGATGAGCGCCTCCACCAGGCTCACGGCGTCACGCGGGTTCTCGGGGCGGGCGGCGACCACCCACGGCCGGCCGATGAAGAGGGCGGCGCGGGCGGCGCTCGGGCCGCCGCGCTCGCGCCCGGCGAGGGGATGCGAGCCGACGTAGCGGTCCAGCGGGATGCCGGACTGCTG
>JAEWDJ010000414.1 GCA_023390155.1 Actinomycetes bacterium
GCTCCCGGCAGCGGAAGCAGGTCGCCCGGGTCGACCGCCCGCAGCGCGGCGAGCAGCGGCCCGACCCGCCCGCCCCACGACGCCGCGGCGGCGAGGTAGCGGTCGAAGGCCGCGCTGGGCGCGACCCCCTCGAGCGGGAGGGCGGCAGGGGCGATGGTCATGCTCCCAGAGTCCGGCGGCCCAGCGCCCCGATCAACCCCCTTGCGCTCGCGCACGGTTCCCTGCAGTCGCCGCAGCCATCGTGCGCACTCTCCCCGCACTCCGCCGCGCTGTCAAACCCTGAAGAGATCCACAGACGGCGGGTTCGGTGGGCGCCAAACGAAAGGGGACAGGATGTTCTTCCATCGACAGGAGTTGCAGCACACGGCGACGCCCGAGCGGCCCGACGCCGTCTACGCGCGCAAGCTGCAGGAGGTGCTCGGCGGTCAGTACGGCGAGATCACGGTGGCGATGCAGTACGGGTTCCAGGCTTGGAACACGCACCTGCCCGGCAAGTACCGCGACCTGCTCTACGGCATCGGCGCCGAGGAGTTCGGGCACGTCGAGATGCTGGCCATCATGATCGCGCAGCTGCTCGAGAAGGCGCCCCTCGGCATCACCGAGGACGCCGTGCAGGACGACCCCACCGTCGCCGCGGTGGTGGGCGGCACCGACGTGCAGGCGGCCATCGTGGCGGGCGCGGGCGCACGGCCGGTCGACAGCAACGGCAACCCGTGGCAGGGCTCGTACGTCACCTCGAGCGGCAACCTGCTGGCCGACTTCACCTCGAACGCGAACGCCGAGATGCAGGGCCGGATCCAGGTCGCCCGGCTGTACCACATGACCGACGACGCGGGCGTGCGCGATCTGCTCTCGTTCCTCCTGGCCCGCGACACCATGCACCAGAACCAGTGGATCGCCGCCGCGGCGGAACTGCGCGAGGAGGGCTACGAAGACCTGCCCGCCCCGAGCAACTTCCCGCTCTCGCACGAGGACCGCGACGTCGCCTACCAGTACATCAACTTCTCGGACGGCGCGGCCGCGGCGGAGGGACGCTGGGCGAGCGGTCCGACACCGGACGGCAAGGGCGAGTTCAGCTACCTCGACGGCCCGCAGGCCACCGTGCCCATGCCGCCGCCCACGCACCCCGACGCGCGGCTCTACGGCACCACCGAGCTGCCGAACCTCGTCGAGAAGGCCGCCGGCGCGGTGCAGGACAAGCTGCACAAGGAGTGACGGCCGGCCGTGCGACGGGGCGGCTGCGTCAGGGGTGGAGCACCACCTTGACGCAGCCGTCCTGCTTGTCGCGGAAGAGGTCGTACATCCCCGGCGCGTCCTCGAGCGCCGCGTGGTGCGTCACGAGGTCCTCGGTGCCGAGCGGGTCGGCCGGGTCCTCCACCAGCGGGAGCAGCGCATCGCGCCAGGCGTGGACGTTGCACTGCCCCATCCGCAGGGCGAGCTGCTTGTCGAAGAGCTTCATGAACGGCATCGGGTCGGCGACGCCCGCGTAGACGCCGCTGAGCGAGACGGTGCCGCCGCGGCGCACGGAGTCGATGG
The DNA here is from genome assembly GCA_023390155.1 of Actinomycetes bacterium. Classification (GTDB taxonomy): domain Bacteria; phylum Actinomycetota; class Actinomycetes; order Actinomycetales; family Microbacteriaceae; genus Leifsonia. The sequence continues at coordinate 1,537 of JAEWDJ010000414.1, forward strand.
CGAGCATCATCGCCGCGAGCCGGTCGACGCCGACCGTCGTCATCAGCTTCTTCGCGACCGGGTCCGGCAGGAGGCCGACCGCCGACTGGGTGAGCGCGGTGGCCGGGTTGCCGTGCGCCTCCATGCCGACGGCGTCCACGACGGCGTCGGGACCCCTGCCGTCGGTCGCCTCGCGCAGCCAGTCGGCCACGTCGTCGGAGAGGTCGAACGTGTCGACGCCGTGCCGCTCGGCCATCGCGCGGCGCTCCGCCACCGGATCGACGGCGACCACGCGGTGCCCGAGGTGCACGCCGATCCGGCTGACGAACTGTCCCACCGGGCCCAGACCGATGACGCCGAGCACGCCGTGCTCGGGCAGGTTCGCGTACTGCACGCCCTGCCAGGCGGTCGGGAGGATGTCGCTGAGGAAGAGGTACCGCTCGTCGGGCAGCTCGTCGCCGACCTTCAGCGCGTTGAAGTCCGCCAGCGGCACGCGCAGCCGCTCGGCCTGCCCGCCCGGCACCGATCCGTACAGCTCGGTGTAGCCGTACAGGCTGGCGCCGGTGCCCGTGTCGAAGTTCTGGGTGGTCTCGCACTGCGTCGTGAGGCCGAGCCGGCACATGTGGCAGTGCCCGCAGGCGATGACGAACGGGATGACGACCCGATCGCCGACCGCCAGCTTCCTGACCTCGGCGCCGACCTCCTCCACGATCCCCATCGGTTCGTGACCGAGGATGTCGTCCTTCGCGAGGAACGGCCCGAGCACGTCGTAGAGGTGCAGGTCGGAGCCGCAGATCGCGGTCGACGTGATGCGGATCACCACATCCGTCGGCTCCTGGATGCGCGGCTCGGGGGCGTCGATGACGGCCAGGCTCTTGGTTGCTTGCCAGGTGAGTGCTCTCATGGGTCGAGCAGTACGCCGGGGAACGCATCGGCGCGAGGGGTTCACAGGGCGGCGGAAGCGTGGGGCGGCGCGGCGCAACCGTGGGGCGGCGGAAGCGTGGCGGCCGCAGCGGGGCGGTGGGTCAGCCCAGACC
>JAEWDJ010000483.1 GCA_023390155.1 Actinomycetes bacterium
GCGCGACCCCTCGCAGGTGATCGCGCTGGCCGACTCCGTCGCCGCGCAGGGCCCGCTCGACATCCTCATCAACAACGCCGCCCAGACCGTGCGCCGCTCCCCCGGCTCGTACTCGCTGCTGGCGGAGGCCGAGTCGCAGCCGCTGCCCGACGGGCCGCTGCCCGAGATGGAGACCTTCGGCCACACCGCCGACCCGCACCCGCAGGCGCTGCAGGCGTCGGTCGCCGCCCATCCGCTGCTCTCGAGCGCGACCATCGCCGGGACGGTCGCGGAGCTTGCGGGCCCCGGCGCGATCACCGCGGACGACCTGGCGTCGCTCGCGATGGCGCCCGGATCCTCCTCGCTCGCCAAGCACGCGGACGGCACGGCCATCGACGCCGGCGGGCTCGTGCCCGACGTCAAGCGCGTCAACAGCTGGACGCAGGCGATCGGCGACGTCGACCCGCTGGAGCTCCTCGAGGTGCAGCTCTGCAACACGACGGCGCCGTTCATCCTCATCGACCGGCTCCGCCCCTCCCTCCGCTCCACCGAGGCCGGGCGCGCCTACGTCGTCAACGTCTCGGCCATGGAGGGCGTGTTCGGCCGCCGCTACAAGGGCCCCGGCCACCCGCACACCAACATGGCGAAGGCCGCGCTCAACATGCTCACGCGCACGAGCGCGGGCGAGATGTTCGAGACCGACACCATCCTGATGACCAGCGTCGACACCGGCTGGATCACCGACGAGCGCCCGCACTTCACCAAGGTGCGCCTCGCCGAGGAGGGCTTCCACGCTCCCCTCGACCTGGTGGACGGCGCCGCCCGCGTCTACGACCCGATCGTGCGCGGCGAGGCCGGCGAGGACGTCTACGGGGTGTTCCTCAAGGACTACCGCGCGTCGGCCTGGTGAGAGAACTAGGGTGAGGTCGTAGGCCCAGCACGAGGAGCGACGATGTCGACCACACCGGCGGACGGCGCACCCGTGCCCGTCCCTGCCCCCGCACCCGTTCCCGGCCAGGCGCGACCCGGCCAGGCCGCTCCCGCGCGTCCGGGCGGGCGCGCGAAGGCGGGACGCTTCCGGCACTGGCTGCTCTCGGGTCTGATCGACGAGCGCGGGACCCAGCAGGGCCCGCACGGGCGCAACCCCGAGCGCACCCACTCCTGGTGGCAGGTCATGTGCCTCACCGGTGTCGACTACTTCTCGACGCTCGGCTATCAGCCGGCGATCGCGGCGCTCGCGGCGGGACTCATCTCGCCGTTCGCGACGCTCGTGCTCGTGGCGCTGACGCTCCTCGGCGCACTCCCCGTCTACCGCCGGGTGGCGCGCGAGAGCTTCCGCGGCTCCGGCTCCATCGCGATGCTCGAGCGCCTGCTGCCCTGGTGGGCGGGCAAGCTCTTCGTCCTCGTGCTGCTGGGCTTCGCCGCGACGGACTTCATGATCACGATCACGCTCTCGGCGGCGGACGCGACGGCGCACGCGATCGAGAACCCGTTCGCGCCCGACTGGTTCCACGGCCAGAACGTCGCCATCACGCTGGTCCTCCTCGCCCTCCTCGGCGCCGTCTTCCTGCGCGGGTTCCGGGAGGCGATCGGCATCGCGGTCGTGCTCGTCGCGGTCTACCTCGCCCTGAACGTCATCGTCGTCGCGACCTCGATCGTGGAGGTGTTCCAGCACCCGACCGCGGTCGACGACTGGTGGACGGCGCTGTTCCAGTCCAACGGCAACCCGCTGATGATCGTGGGCGTCGCGCTGCTGGTGTTCCCCAAGCTGGCGCTCGGCCTGTCGGGCTTCGAGACCGGCGTCGCCGTCATGCCGCAGATCACCGGCAAGCCCGACGACGACCCGATGCGCCCGGCGGGCCGGATCCGCGGAGCCCATCGCCTGCTCACGACCGCGGCGCTCATCATGAGCGTGTTCCTCATCACGTCGAGCTTCACGACGACGCTGCTCATCCCGCAGAAGGAGTTCCAGCCCGGCGGCGCGGCAAACGGCCGCGCCCTGGCGTACCTCGCGCACGAGTACCTGGGCAACGTGTTCGGAACGGTCTACGACCTCAGCACCATCCTGATCCTGTGGTTCGCCGGCGCCTCCGCCATGGCCGGACTGCTCAATCTCGTGCCGCGCTACCTCCCGCGCTACGGGATGGCGCCGCAGTGGGCGCGCGCGGTGCGGCCCCTCGTGCTCGTCTTCACGGCCATCGCCTTCCTCATCACGCTGATCTTCCAGGCCAGCGTGGACGCCCAGGGCGGCGCCTACGCGACCGGCGTCCTCGTGCTCATCACGTCGGCGTCGCTCGCCGTCGCCCTGTCCGCCCGCCGCAAGAAGCAGCCGAAGCGGACCGTCGTGTTCGGCATCATCACCGCGATCTTCGTCTACACGACCATCGTCAACGTGATCGAGCGCCCCGACGGCATCCGCATCGCCCTGCTGTTCATCCTCGGCATCCTCGTGGTCTCGATCGTCTCCCGCATCGGCCGGTCCTTCGAGCTGCGCGCCACCTCGGTCACGCTCGACGTCTCGGCGCTCGACTTCGTCCTCGAGGACGCCGAGGAGGGCGAGATCCGCATCATCTCGCACGAGCCCGACGTCGACACGACGAAGGAGTACGCGGAGAAGAACAAGGACGAGCGCAAGTTCAGCCACATCCCGCAGCGCGCCCGCACGATCTTCCTGGAGGTGCTGCCCTCCGACTCCTCCGACTTCGAGGAGGACCTCGTGGTGCACGGCGTGGTCAAGCACGGCTACCGCGTGCTGCAGGTGAAGAGCGGCAATGTGCCCAACACCATCGCCGCCGTCCTGCTCGAGATCCGCGACATCACCGGCGTCGTGCCGACGATCTACTTCGAGTGGACCGAGGGCAACCCGATCTCGAACATGTTCCGCTTCCTCATCACCGGCGTCGGCGAGGTGGCGCCGGTGACCCGTGAGGTGCTGCGGGAGGCGGAGAAGGATGTGAAACGCCGACCGGCGGTCCACGTCTCCTGATCCCCGCGCGTGTGGCACCATGACGGCATGGACGGACACGCGTTCTTCGAGGCCATCGGGGTCGCCTTCGAGGTGGTCGGCGTGGTGGCGATGGCCCTCGGCTTCGTCGTCGCGCTGGTGATCTCGGCCGTCGCCTGGCGGCGCACCCGCAGCGGCACCACCGCCTTCCGCACGTTGCGCGAGACCTTCGGCGGTGTGATCCTGCTCGGGCTCGAGATCCTCGTCGCGGCCGACCTGGTCAAGACCGTCACGTCCAGCCCGACGCTGACCGACGCCGTCGTGCTGGGGATCATCGTGCTCATCCGGACCATCCTGAGCTTCTCGCTCCAGGTCGAGATCGACGGGGTGGCCCCCTGGCGCCGCGCGCTGGTGACCGGGCCGGAGG
>JAEWDJ010000438.1 GCA_023390155.1 Actinomycetes bacterium
GGATGTCGCCGACCTGGAGGTGGACGTGGCCCACGGTGCCGTTGAGGGTGGAGCCGGCGTCGAGGACGTCCTGGGCCAGGTGGGACTGGAGGTAGGCGTTGGGGTCGAGCCATTCGCTGCCCATGACGATCTGGCCGCGCTCGTGGCGCCAGGTGTCGCGGGGGCGGTCGGTGTAGAGCTCGACGCCGTTGCCCTCGGGGTCGGTGAAGTAGAAGGCCTCGGAGACGAGGTGGTCGCTGGAGCCGACGAAGCGGCTGCGGGGGTCCTGGGCGGCACGGTAGACGGTGGCGGCGAGGTTGGCGGCGTCGGGGAAGAGGAAGGCGTTGTGGAAGAGGCCGGCCTGGCGCGGGTCGACGGCGGGGAGGTCGGGGGTGTGGATGAGCGAGACCATCGGGACGCCGGCACGGCCGAGGACGCGGTGAACCGTGCGGCCACGGGCGTCGGCGCGCTCCTCGAGGGGCTCGAAGGCGAACGCGCCGGCGTAGTAGGAGGACATCAGCTCGAGATCGCCGACCCTGAGGGTGGGGGCGGCCATGTGGGTGGCGGCGTCGAGCCGGGTGTCGGTGGTCATCGGGTGTCCTCGGTGCGGTGCGGTGCGGGCGGGGGTCGGGTCAACCAGAACCCTAGCGGGAACTTTGTTGACGCTTCAACCAAACGCGCGGACGCGGCCGGTCATTCCCGTTCGGCCGCGGTCGGTTCCCCCTCCAGGGCCTCGGCCACCGCCTGCTCGGCGCTCAGCTCGCGCCCCTCGGCCATCGCCGCCTCGACCGTCGCCGCGTTGGGCCCCGCGAGCAGGCGGTCCAGGTAGCGGCGGTGGAAGGTGAAGGTCGGGCCGTTGTGCGTGCCGGTGCGCTCGCGCAGGGCCTGCGCGGCGCCGGCCAAGCGGCCCGCGCGCGCGTCGTCACCGGTGAGTGCCGCGACCGCGACCATCCCCTCCAGGCCGAACGCGATGCCCTCGCTGTGGCCGATGCCCGCCGAGACGGTGACCGAGCGGGCGAAGTCCCGGCGCGCCGCGGCGACGTCGCCGCGGATGAGCTGCGTCCAGCCCAGGTGATAGGAGGCGATGCGCTCGCCGACCGCGTCGCCGTCGGACTCGGTGAGCGCGAGGCTGCGGGTGAAGTGGTCCTGCGCCGCGCTGATCTGCTGCTCGGCGAGCGCGACCCGGCCGAGCAGCACGTGCGCCATCGACTCGCCCCACACGCTCCGGGTCGAGCGGAACAGCGCGAGGCTCTTCTCCATGACCTCGCGGGCGCGCGGGATGTCCGGCTTCTCGCCCGCGAGCAGCGCGAGCGCGAGCGAGATGCGGGCGAGGCCCTCCCCGTCGGCGTCGTCGCTCGCGTGGAAGAGGTCGGCGCTCTCCGCGAGGGCGGCGGCGACCCGGCCGTCCGGGTCCTTCCAGAACTCGATGGTGCCGGTGAAGTAGAGCGCGACCGCGCGCGTGTGATCCGACAGCGCGTCGCCCGAGTCGAGGGCCTCTGCCATCCAGCCGCGCACCTCGCCGAGCAGGCCGGTCACCCACCAGTAGAGGTAGAGGCTGAGGGCGAGGTGGGCGGCGCGATCCCAGTCCCGCGAGTCGAGCAGGTGGCGCTCGGCCGTGCGGAGGTTGTCGCGCTCGTCGCCGAGCCGCTGCATCCACTCGCGCTGCCCGGAGCCTTTGAGCGGCTCCTCGGCGGCGTCCCCCAGGGCGATCAGGTAGCGGGCGTGGGCCTCCCGGGCCGCGGCGAGGCCGCCGTCGCGGGCCAGCTCCTCTCGCGCGTATTCGCGCACGATCGCCTGCATCGAGAACCGCGGCCGTTCATCCCCGTCATGCCGGCCGACGAGGCTGCTGTCGACGAGCGCGGCGAGGTCGGACAGCACGTCGGCGTCGCGCTCGCCCTCCCCGTGACCGATGGACTCCACCGCGTCGAGGGTGAACCCGCCCTCGAAGACGCCCAGCCGTGCGAGGAGCCGGCGCTGGCTCGGCTCGAGCAGCTGAGTGCTCCACTCGATGGTGCGCCGGATGGTCTGCTGCCGCTCCGGGAGGTCGCGCGAGCCGCCTACGAGCACGCTCAGCCGCCGATCGAGGCGGTCGAGCAGGTCGGCGGGGGAGAGCACGCGCACGCGGGCCGCGGCCAGCTCGATGGCGAGCGGCACGCCGTCGACGGCCTCGCAGACGCCGACGACGGCGTCCGCGTTCTCCGGCGTGATCGCGAAGTCCCCGGCGACGGCGCGCGCCCGCTCGACGAAGAGGCTCACCGCCGAGGCGTCCTCCAGCGGGCCGACCTCGTAGCTGCGCTCGGCGCTCACCCGCAGCAGTGCTCGGGAGGTGACGAGCAGCGAGAGCTCGGGTGCCGAGGCGAGGAGCGCGGTGAGGAGGGGTGCGGCCTCCAGCACCTGCTCGAAGTTGTCCAGCACCAGCAGGATGTGCCGGTCGCGCAGCGCCGTGGCGAGCTGCTCTGCGAGGGGCGCGTCGCCGGTGTCGTGCACGCCGAGCGCCTGCGCGATGCGGTTCGGGACCCGCTCGGGATCGTGCACCGCGGAGAGGTCGACGAACACGGCGCCGTCGTCGAAGTCGGGCGCCGCGGCGCGCGCGGTGGCGATCGCGAGCCGGCTCTTGCCGATGCCGCCCGGCCCGACCAGGGTGAGCAGGCGCGTCCCGGAGACCAGCATCCCGCGCAGCGCGGCGATCTCGGGGTCGCGGCCGACCAGGCCTGTGAGCGGGGTGGGGAGGCGGACGGGCGTGAGCAGCTGCTCCGCGTCGATGCCGGGCGCCGTCTCCGGCGGTTCGTCGGGCGCCGCCGTCACGGCGCCACCGTCGACCGACAGAAGGAGACGGCTCTGGTCGAACCGCTCGGCGAGCAGGATGGCGAGGTCGGCCTCCACCAGCCGCGCCAGCTCCTTCGACGTCTCGAAGTACTTGTACGCGGCCCGGTCGTCGTCGCGGATGCGGTCGAGCAGCCTGCCGAGCCGCTCCTCCCGCGCGGGCGCCGGGCTCTTGATGTAGAGCAGGCGCGGCAGCTCGGGCGGGCAGAGGTCGTACTCGTCCTCGAGGCCCGAGACCTGCTCCTCGGGCGCGACCCAGCCGTACCGCTCCCAGTAGAGCCCGAGGAACACGTCGCTCTGGTGCAGGTAGGCGCGGTAGAGCTCCCGCGGTGGGTGCGGCCGCGCGCCCAGCTCGAACATCACGGGCGCCAGGTGGAGGCGCTCGATGGCGTGCCGGGCCGCGCGCCGCTCCTCCGCGAGCTCCTGCAGCGTCGAGGAGACGAAGATCCGTAATCGCTGATCGGGTGTCCGGATTACATGAGACGTGCTCATGAAACGCCATTGTGTGGCGTCTCTGAGGAAATGTACAGGGGTGGGGCGGTGCGGCCCTACATGTCGCGGTAGCGCTTGGCCGCGGCCAGCGCCTCGCGGAGGCCCGCGGCGTCGTAGCGCTTGACGTAGCCGGGGGTGTCGCGCTGGATGCGCCAGCCCTCGGCGAGCGGGCCGATGTCCACCGGGTCGAAGCCGAACTCGTCGATCAGGGCGGCGACGCGCTCGCGGGCGGCCGCGTCGTCGCCGGCGACGATGAGGGCGCGGCGATCGGGCGTCCCGGGCTCCTGGCCCTCGGTGGTCAGGGCGGCGGCGCCGATGTGGTTGAACGCCTTCACGACCTTCGACGTCGGCAGGATCGCCTGCAGGCGCTCGGCGACGGTGGTCGACTCGTCGTCGAGCTCCGGGATGTTGCCGTCGCGCTGCGGGTAGTAGTTGTTCGTGTCGATGACGATCTTGCCGGCGAGCTCGGCGACGGGGAGGGTCGCCTCGGCCGCCAGCGGCACGGTCACGACCACGAGGTCGCCCGCGGCCGCCGCCTCCGCGGGAGTGCCCGCCCGAGCCCGCGGGCCGAGCT
>JAEWDJ010000492.1 GCA_023390155.1 Actinomycetes bacterium
CGGGCCCCCCCCGGCGCCCGGGGGGGGGGGGCCCGCACCCTGCCTCGACCCTCCCAGCACACCGGAGATCCGCATGACCACCGTCACCCGCCCCGAGACCGCGACAGCGGCACGGAGCGACCGGGATGCGCGCACGGCGCTCACCTTCAAGCAGAAGCTCAGCCGCTTCGACGTCAAGGCGTCGCCCTACTTCTACGTGGCGCCGTTCTTCGTCCTCTTCGGCCTGGTCGGGCTCTTCCCGCTGATCTACACGTTCGTCGTGTCGCTCAACAAGTGGAACCTGCTCACCGGCCCGGGCGAGTGGGTCGGCTTCGGCAACTACATCGCCGAGCTGCAGGACCCGTTCTTCTGGAACTCGCTCTTCAACACCGTCAGCATCTTCCTGCTGTCCGCCATCCCCCAGCTCATCGCCGCCGTCTTCATCGCGGCCGTGCTGGACCAGAACATCCGCGCCAAGACCTTCTGGCGGATGAGCGTCCTCCTCCCCTACGTCGTCACCCCGGTCGCCGTCACCCTCATCTTCTCGAGCGCGTTCGACGAGAAGTACGGCCTCATCAACAACATGCTCCAGGCCGTGGGCCTCGACCCGGTGATGTGGAAGACCGAGACCTTCCCGTCGCACGTCGCGATCGCCACCATGGTCAACTGGCGCTGGACCGGGTACAACGCCCTCATCCTCCTCGCGGCCATGCAGGCCGTGCCGCGCGACATCCACGAGTCCGCCGCGCTCGACGGCGCCGGATCGTTCCGCCGGTTCTTCTCGATCACGCTGCCGAGCATCCGGCCCACGATGATCTTCGTCATCATCACGGCGACAATCGGCGGCCTCCAGATCTTCACCGAGCCGAAGCTGTTCAACCCGTCGAGCGCCATCCCGGGCGGCCCGCAGCGGCAGTACCAGACCACCGTGCTCTACCTGTGGGACATGGCCTTCAACCGGCAGAACTTCGGCAAGGCCTCCGCGATCGCCTGGATGCTCTTCCTGCTGATCGTGCTCTTCGGCGTCCTCAACTTCCTGATCTCGCGGCGCATCGCCTCCACGGAGGCGCGCCTGCACTCGAAGCGCACCGCGAAGCGCCTGGCCCGCAGCCGGGCCGCAGGGGCCGCGTCCGCGGGCACAACCGGCGCCGACTCCGACACCGACTCCACCACCGATCCCGCCGAGGGCGCCCGCGCCCTGGTCGCCGCGAGCGAGGAGAAGAACCTGTGACCACCACCGTCTCCAAGCCCCCCGCCTCCGCCGCCGAGCGTGCACCGCGGGCGCCGAAGCGCAAGGCGCTCGGCATCGACCGCCGCCCGGGATTCCTCACCTACGGCATCCTCTTCGTCCTCTTCGTCGGCGGCGCCTACCCGCTCTGGTGGTCGTACGTCGCCGGATCCAGCGACAGCACGGTGCTCACCGCGACCTGGCCGCCGCTGCTGCCGGGCGGGCAGTTCTGGACGAACATCGGGGAGGTGCTCGGCACCGTGCCGTTCTGGCAGGCGCTCGGCAACTCGATCATCGTCTCCACCGTCATCACCGCCTCCGTCGTCCTGTTCTCGACGCTGGCCGGCTACGCCTTCGCCAAGCTGCGCTTCCGCGGCCGGGAGGGGCTCATGGTGTTCGTCATCGCGACGCTCGCCGTGCCGACCCAGCTGGGCATCATCCCGCTCTTCATGGTGATGAAGCAGTTCGGCTGGACCGGCACGCTCGGCGCGGTGATCGTGCCGACCCTGGTCACGGCGTTCGGCGTCTTCTTCATGCGGCAGTACCTCGTCGACGTCATCCCGGAGGAGCTCATCGAGGCCGCCCGCGTCGACGGCGCCAACATGATCCGCACGTTCTGGCACGTCGGCGTCCCGGCCGCCCGCCCGGCCATGGCCATCCTCGGCCTGTTCACCTTCATGACCGCCTGGACCGACTACCTCTGGCCGCTGCTCGTCGCCCCGCAGAACCCGACGCTGCAGGTCGCGCTCAGCCAGCTCCAGTCCGCCAAGTACGTCGACTACTCGATCGTGCTCGCCGGAGCGGTGCTCGCGACCATCCCCCTGCTCATCCTCTTCGTGCTCGCCGGCCGGCAGCTGGTCTCCGGCATCATGGCCGGCGCGGTGAAAGGCTAAGAATGACCGACAACCGCTGGCCCGACGGCTTCCTGTGGGGCTCCGCCACGGCCGCCGCGCAGATCGAGGGCGCCGCCCACGAGGACGGCAAGGAGGACTCCATCTGGGATGCCTTCGCCCGCGTCCCGAACGCGATCGCCGGCGGGGACACCCCCGAGCGCGCGGTGGACCACTACCACCGCATGCCGGAGGATGTCGCCCTCATGGCCTCGCTCGGCCTGCAGTCGTACCGCTTCTCGACCTCGTGGGCCCGCGTCAAGCCGGGCGACCGCGAGGTGAACCAGGCCGGGCTCGACTTCTACAGCCGGCTCGTCGACGAGCTGCTCGGCGCGGGGATCCTGCCCTGGCTGACGCTCTACCACTGGGACCTGCCGCAGGCCCTCGAGGAGAACGGCGGCTGGGCGAACCGCGACACCGCGTTCCGCTTCCGCGACTACGCCGTGGCCGTCTACGACGCGCTCGGCGACCGGGTGGACCACTGGACCACCTTCAACGAGCCGCTCTGCTCCTCCCTCATCGGGTACGCCGCGGGTGAGCACGCGCCCGGCCGCCGGGAGCCGGCGGCCGCGCTGGCGGCGCTGCACCACCAGCACCTCGCACACGGGCTGGCCGTGACGGCCATCCGCGAGCGGGCGGGCTTCTCCGCCGCCGCGGCGGGCGACGCCGACCGGGCGGAGCGCCTCCGCCTCGGCATCACGCTCAACCTGACCACCGCGGTCCCGAACGATCCCACCGACCCCGTCGACCTCGACGCGGCCCGCCGCATCCACGGCCTGTGGAACCGGATGTACCTCGAGCCGCTGCTGTACGGCGCCTACCCGGCCGACGTGCTGGAGGACCTGCGCGAGCACCGGTTCGAGGAGCTGGTGCGGGAGGGCGACCTCTTCACCATCGCGCAGCCGATCGACTTCCTCGGCGTGAACCACTACCACGACGACAACGTCAGCGGCCATCCCGCGCCCGCCGACGACCCGGCCCCGGTCGTGCCGACGGACAGCCCGAAGTCGTCGCCCTTCGTCGGCAGCGAGTTCGTGACCTTCCCGTCGCGTCATCTGCCGACGACCGCCATGGGCTGGGAGGTCAACCCCGACGGGCTGCGCCGCCTGCTCGTCCGCCTCACGGCCGACTACCCCACCCTCCCGCCGCTCTACATCACCGAGAACGGCGCCTCCTACGACGATGTGACCGACCCGGACGGCCGCATCCGCGACACGGAGCGGGAGGCGTACATCCTCGCCCACGTCGACGCCGTGCGCGCCGCGATCGCCGAGGGGGCCGACGTGCGCGGCTACTTCGTCTGGTCGCTGCTCGACAACTTCGAATGGGCGTGGGGCTACGCCAAGCGCTTCGGCATCGTGTCCGTCGACTACGAGACGCAGGTGCGCACCGTGAAGGAGTCGGGCCATGCGTTCGCCCGCCTCATCGCCGCCGCGCGGCAGGCCGGCGCCCCCGATGCACAGGTGGATGCGCCCGCAGACGTCGAGGCCGCGACGGCCCGCGCCTAACATGGACGACGGACGGGAGGGAGTGCGATGACCACGGAGCAGGTGGACAGCGCGGCCGTGCCCACCCTGGAGGCGGTCGCGGCACGCGCCGGCGTCTCGCGCGCCACCGTGTCGCGCGTGGTCAACGGCTCGACCAAGGTCACACCGGAGGTGGCCGCCGCGGTGACCGCCGCCATCGCCGACCTCAACTACGTGCCGAACCGCGCCGCCCGTTCGCTCGCCTCCCGTCGCACGCAGGTGATCGCGCTGGTCGTGCCGGAGTCGACGGCCAAGGTCTTCGCCGACCCGTTCTTCGCCTCCATCGTCCAGGGCGTCGCGCTCAGCCTCGCCGACACCGAGTACACGCTCAACATGGTCATCTCGTCGGAGACAAACCCCGACAAGACGCGGCGCTACCTCATGGGCGGCAACGTGGACGGCGCGCTCGTCGTCTCGCACCACTCGGGCGACCACTCCTACGCCCAGTTGGGCACCTCGCTGCCGATCGTCTTCGGCGGGCGGCCGGTGGGCGACGCGACGGGCGACTCGTACTTCGTCGACGTGGACAACGTCTCCGGCGCCGCCGGAGCCGCCACCCACCTCATCGAGCGCGGCCGCCGCACCATCGCGCTCATCACCGGGCCGCAGGACATGCCGGCCGGTCTCGACCGGCTCACCGGCTGGCGCCAGGCCCTCGACGCGCACGGGCTCGACAGTTCCATCGTCGAGTACGGCGACTTCTCCCCGCTCTCGGGCAAGGAGGCCATGCGGCGCCTGCTCGCCCGGGGGCTCCCGATCGACGGGCTCTTCGCCGCCAACGACCAGATGGCGGCCGGCGCCTACTCGGCCATCCGGGAGGCCGGGCTCAGCATCCCGGACGACATCGCCGTGGTCGGCTTCGACGACGACAACTTCGGCATCACGGCCGCGCCGCCGCTGACGACGGTGCACCAGCCGTCCATCGGCCTCGGCGAGGCGATGGCGCGCGTGCTGGTCCGCCGCATCCAGGGAGAGCCGGCCGACCGCGTGACGCTGCTGCCCACCGAGCTGGTCGTGCGCGAATCCACCTGAGCCTCTCCGTCACCGCTGCGACAGGGCTGGTCCGCCGACTTCGACGACCGCGGCCAGCAACTCCCCCACCAGCCCGGCGTAGTCCAGCCCGAGCGCGGCGTACATCCGCGGCACCTGCGAGCGCTCGGTGAACCCCGGCGCGGTGTTCACCTCGTTGAGGATCGGGCCGGAGGCCGTGAGGAAGAAGTCGAAGCGGGCGACACCCGCGCACCCGAGACTCTCGTAGAGCGCGAGCGCCGCCGCCTCGAGGGCCGCCCGCTCGCCGGGCGCGAGGCGGGCGGGCACGGTGAAGGAGGCGCTGCCGTCGTATTTCTGGTCGCGGTCGAACACCTCCCCCGGCGCGACGCCGATCTCGAGGGCGGTGGAGGGCCGGAGGGCGCCGGTGCGGTCGCGGAAGACCGCGATGTCGACCTCGCGGCCGGTCACGAACTCCTCGACCAGCGCGGCTCCGCCCGCCGCGAGCGCATGATCGATGGCGGCAGGGAGGTGTGCCGGGTCGCGGACGATCGAGACGCCGTTGCTCGACCCTCCCGTCGTCGGTTTCACGACCGCGGGAAAGGCGAGGGCGACGGACGCGTCGCGGTCGCGGACGAGCGCCGCGCGAGCGGTCGCGAGGCCGAGTGCGTCCGCGACGAGCTTCGTGACCCACTTGTCCATGCCGAGGGCTCCGGCGCGGACGGGCGAGCCGACGTAGGGGACACCGGTCAGCTCGAGCAGGCCGGCGACGGCGCCGTCCTCGCCGTTGACGCCGTGCAGCACGGGGAACGCGACATCGCAGCCGCCGAGGAGGGAGACGGCCGCCGCGGCGGAGATCGCACCCGCCGCATCCCGCCAGCCGCCGT
>JAEWDJ010000057.1 GCA_023390155.1 Actinomycetes bacterium
CGCCGGGATCAGCACAGAGTGGTACACCCGGCTCGAGCGCGGACACATCAGCGGTGTGTCCGGCGACGTCCTGGACGCGGTGGCCCGTGCGCTCCGCCTGGACGAGGACGAATCCGCCCACCTGCTCGACCTGGCGCGGTCGTCACGGCACGGCCGTCGCTCACCCGCACGTCGCACGGAGGTCGACATCCCGCCTCGCATCCAGTGGGTCCTCGACTCGATCACCCTGTCGTCGGCGTTCGTGCGCACCGCCCGAACCGACATCGTCGCGAGCAACTCCGTGGCGCGGGCGCTGCTGGCGCCGATCTTCGCCGGCGCAAGCAGTGAGGGGCGCGCGCACCCGAACATCGCTCGCTACGTCTTCCTCGACGCCGGTGCGCGCGACTTCTTCGTCGACTGGGACGCCGCCAGCGTCTCGACCACCGCCCTGCTGCGCACCGAAGCCGGACGCGAGACCCGCGACAGGGCGTTGCGCGACCTGGTCGGCGAACTCTCCGATCGCAGCCCGGACTTCCGGAGGCAGTGGGCGGCGCACGATGTCCTGGCGCGTCACGACGGTGTCAAGGAGCTCAGCCACCCCGACGTCGGTCACCTGGAGCTGAGCTTCCAGTCCCTCGACCTGCACCTGGCGCACCAGGCCGTGCACACGATGGTGACGTACACGGCCGAACCGGGCACCGTCTCGGAGGACCGGCTGAAACTTCTCACCATCGGGGCCGACGCCCGTTCGCTCTGAGTCAACCCTGCATCAAAATGTAGACAATTGGATGGTATTTTGCTCCCAATCAAACCTAGACTTTGAATTGTCTACAATTCGAGAGAGGTTGGTTTGGTTTGAACACCGATATCACCGACATCCTTGCGAGCAGCGACGGAGTCCTCCGGCTTCGTCCGACCTTCGTCGCTCGCACGTGGATGACGCCCGGTCGGCGCCTGGGGATCGCCGACGCCGACTACGACGCCGGCGAGCGCGGATGGATCTGCGAGCGCTGGCTGGCGTCCACCACCCCGGCCCAGAACGATGTCACCTTCGACGGAGAGGGGATCAGCGTGGTCGCCAGCGCCGCGGGAGACATCCGCCTCGACCAGCTGGTGGAGTCCGCTCCCGCTGCGGTGCTGGGGGACGAGTATGCCCGCACTCATGACGGCCTCGGTCGTCTGGCGAAGATCTTCGACTACGGCGAGCGCGTGCCCTTCCACATCCACCCCCCGGCGGACCAGGCGGCGAAGGCCGGGCTGCGCTCCAAGGACGAGGCGTACTACTTCCTGCCGGGCGTCGATCTCGGCCCGCACCCCGAGTCGTTCTTCGGCGTGCACAGCTCGCTCACCGCCGAGCAAGCTGCGGAGGAGCTCGTCGCCCACCTCGAGGCGTGGGACTCCGACCGCGTGCTGGCGCTGTCGAAGGCCTACAAGCTGTTCCCCGAGGGCGGCTACTTCGTGCCGTCCGGAGTGCTCCACGGGCCGGGGACCGCCCTCACTCTGGAGCTGCAGGAGGACTCCGACGCGATGGCGTTCCTGCAGGCGACCGCCGGAGACGTCGCCCTGTCGAAGGACCTGCTCTTCGCCAACCTCGAGCCGGCCGAACGGGCCGAGCGCCATGAACGCGCGATCCTCGACTGGATCGACTGGGAGGCGAACCTGCATCCCGACTTCCATCGCGCGTTCGCCACGGAGCCGCGGGTCTTCGAGACCGGGCCCGGCGTCGAATGGGCCTGGGTCTTCTGGGGTGGCCCCCGCTTCGTCGGAAAGCGTCTGCGCCTCGCCCCCGGCGCCCGTGCCGTGGTCCGCGAGGAGGGCGCCTACTCGGTGCTCGTCTGGCGCGGTTCCGGTGCGGTGGGCGACTCCGAGGTGCGTGGCGGCCGGCCGGGGCAGGATGAACTGCTCATCACGGCCGAGGCGGCTCGCCGAGGGCTCGTCGTCCAGAACACCGGGGAGGGCGAGCTGGAGGCCGTCTTGTTCTTCGGGCCCGACGTCGTCGCCGGCGCCCCTCTGCTCGAGGAGGTCGCCGCATGAGCCGGCCGCGGATGGATTGGACAGGCCTCGAGGTCTGGTTCCTCACCGGAAGCGTCGAGCTGTACGGGGAGGAGACCCTCGCGCAGGTGGAGCAGCAGTCCCGTGCCATCGCGCAGGCGTTGCAGACTCCCGTGCGGATCGTGTGGAAGCCCGTGCTCACCGACCCGGAGTCGATCCGACGGTGCCTGACCGACGCCGACAGCAGGGACGAGGTGATCGGCGTCATCGCCTGGATGCACACCTTCAGCCCCGCGAAGATGTGGATCTCCGGGCTCTCCGCCCTGCGCAAGCCGCTCCTGCACCTGCACACGCAGTCCGCCGAGGCGCTCCCGTATGCGGAGATCGACTTCGACTTCATGAACCTCAACCAGTCGGCGCACGGCGACCGGGAGTTCGCGTACGCGCTCACCCGGCTCGGCGTCGACCGGACGACCGTCGTCGGCCACGTCTCGCACCCGAGCGTCACCGTCCGCATCGACCAGTGGATGCGGGCCGCCGCCGCCCGGCACGAGGTGCGCCGGCTCCGGATCGCCCGGTTCGGCGACAACATGCGGTTCGTCGCCGTGACCGAGGGTGACAAGACCGAGGCCGAGGCGCAGCTCGGCGTGCAGGTGAACACCTGGCCCGTCAACGAGCTGGCCGCGCTCGTGAGCGCCGCCTCGTCGGCCGAGATCGACCTGCTCGTGGACGAGTACGTCGATCGCTACGACGTCGCTCCCGAGCTCCTCCCCGGCGCTGAGCGTCACTCCCTCCTCCGGGACGGCGCCGCCATCGAGGTGGGGCTGCGCCGCTTCCTGGAAGACGGAGGGTACGGCGCGTTCACCACGACGTTCGAAGACCTGGGCGACCTTCCCCAGCTCCCGGGTCTCGCGGTGCAGCGGCTGATCGCCGACGGCTACGGCTTCGGCCCGGAGGGCGACTGGAAGACGGCCATCCTCGTGCGGGCGCTCACGGTGATGGGGATCGGTCTCCCGGGCGGAGCCAGCATCATGGAGGACTACACCTACGACCTCACGGAGGGGGCGGAGGTGATCCTCGGATCGCACATGCTCGAGGTCAGCCACAATCTGACATCGGCACGGCCACGGCTGGAAGCCCACGCGCTGGGGATCGGCGGCAAGCCCGATCCGGTGCGACTGGTCTTCACGGCCGATGCGGGAACCGGCATCGTGGTCGCGATGAGCGACCTGGGCGAGCGCTTCCGGATGGTGGCGAACGTCGTCGACCTCATCGACGAGCCGTCGCCGCTTCCCGAGCTGCCCGTCGGACGCGCGCTGTGGCGGCCGCGTCCGGACTTCGCGACCGCTACCGCGTCGTGGCTGCTCGCCGGCGGGGCCCATCACACCGCGCTGACCACCGCGGTCGGGCTGCCGATCATCGAGGCCTTCGGCGAGATGACCGGCATCGAGCTCGTCGTCATCGACGAGACCACATCGTCGACGCGCGAGATCCGCGATCGGCTGCGGCTGAACCAGGTGTACCACCGCCTGAGCCGGGGCTTCTGACCTCGGGCGCACGCACGAAGAAGGGGCGGGATGATCTCCCGCCCCTTCTTCGTGCCTTCTGCCCGAGTCGCTCAGCCCAGGATCGACCTGAGGAACGACTGCGTGCGCGCGTGGGTGGGCGCGCTGAAGATCGTCTCGGCCGAGCCGGACTCGATGATGGTCCCGTCGACCATCACGTGCACCGTGTCGGCGATGCTTCGGGCGAACTCCATGCCGTGCGTGACGATGACCATCGTCATGCCCTCGTGCGCGAGGTCGGCGATGACGTTCTGCACCTCGCCGACCAGTTCGGGGTCGAGGGACGAGGTGGGCTCGTCGAACAGGATCGCCTCTGGCTCCATCGCCAGCGCGCGTGCGATGGCGACGCGCTGCTGCTGTCCGCCCGAGAGCTGCGAGGGGTAGTTGCCGGTTTTCGCGCCGAGACCGACCTTGTCGAGCAGCTCGGCCGCGTGCGCATACGCCTCCTGCTTGGGCTTCCCGTGGGCGAGGATCGGTCCGAGCGCCACGTTCTTGAGCGCGGTCATGTGCGGGTACAGGTTGAAGTTCTGGAACACCATCCCGACCCGCTTGCGCAGGGCGCGCACGTCCGACTTGTGCGTGCCCGTCGCGGAGCCGTCGACGAGGATCTCGCCGCTGTCGATGGTCTCCAGCTGGTTGATGCAGCGGAGCATCGTGCTCTTTCCGGCGCCGCTCGGACCGATGAGGACGACGACCTCCCCCTCGTTCACGTCGAACGAGACATCGCGCAAGATGGTCGTGGGTCCGTATGACTTCTGGATGTCGCGGATCTTGATCATGCGGTAACTGCCATTCTCTTCTCGAAGCGGCCGACGATGAAGCTGGTGGGGAAGCAGATCGCGAAGTACGCGGCCGCCACCACCAGGTAGGTCTGGAACGGGAGGTTGGTGATCGAGATCACCGTGCGCCCCTGCTGGATGAGGTCCACGTAGCCGATGATCGACGCGATCGAGGTGTCCTTGATCAGCGCGAGGCAGAAGCTGAGCATCGGTGCGGTGCAGGTGCGGATCACCTGCGGCAAGACGACATGACGCAGGGTCTGGAAGTAGGTCAGTCCGGTCGATCGCGCCGCTTCGTACTGACCAGGCGGAACGGCCTGGAGACCACTGCGCAGGATCTCGGCGATGTAGGCGCCGCCGTACAGGGAGAAGCCGATGATCGCCGCCCAGAACACATCGAGGTTGACGCCGAGGTAGGGCAGACCGAGGTAGATCAGGAACAGCTGGATCAGCAACGGGGTTCCGCGGAAGAGTCCGATGTAGCCGTTGAGGAGCCAGCGCACTGGTCGCGGCCCGTCGGTGACGGAGACGCCGACCAGCACTCCGATCGCGGTGCCGCCGACGATGGCGATCACCGAGAGGAACAGGGTGGTCAGCAGGCCCTGGAGCAGCAGGGGCCAGAACGACAGGGTCTCGACAAAGCTCATCGGGCCGCTCCTTCGGTGATTTCGGGCGTGGCGGGTCGGTGCTCGGACGCGAGCGCGGCGCCGTTCCGACGACCGCGCGGGGCCATCAGCAGGCCGAGCCGGCTGCCTCTCAACTGGGCGGATCCGACGCCCGGACGGCGGAACAGGGCCTTGCCGAGCTGGGCCATCCCCACCTGGAGGACGACGCCGAGGACGAAGTAGATCACGACGGCGTAGACGTAGACCTCCACCGGCCGGAACGTCTCGGAGTTGACCTCGGCCGCCGCGCTGGTGAGCTCTCGGACGTCGATGACCGAGAGGAGGGGAGTCGCGAACAGGACGATCATCAGATGGTTGCTGAGCGAGGGCCACGCACGCTGGTACATCTGCGGCAGGATGATGTGCCGCAGGATCTGTCCGTTGGTGAATCCGGTGCTCTGGGGCGCCTCCCACTGTCCCCGCGGGATCCCGATCAGGGCTCCGCGCAGCGACTCTCCGAGATAGGCGCCGATGACGATGACGAGGACGGCGATGCCGATGACGTAGTTGTCGATCCGGATGCCGAAGGACGGAAGGCCGAAGTAGCCCAGATAGAGCACGACGAGGGCGGGGATGTTGCGGAAGAGCTCCACGTAGACGGTCGCGATGCCGAAGGCGATGCGGCGGGAGCGGTTGTAGCGCGCCAGCGCGACGACCGTGCCCAGGGCGATGACCAGGACGTAGACGAGCAGTGAGATCCAGACGGTCTGCGCCGCCCCGACGAGCAGGTCGCCGAGGTAGGCCGTGACAGCCCCGAAATCGATGGTTCCCATGGGGTGTGCCTTTTCAATCGGTCCGGGGCCGCGCGGGCGCGGCCCCGGACAATCGGATGGGACCGGCCGTCAGTCGTTCAGCCAGTACTCCGGGTGGTACGCAGGATCGGAGCCGAACCACTTC
>JAEWDJ010000091.1 GCA_023390155.1 Actinomycetes bacterium
CGGCCGCTGTCGGGCAGCCCCGCCACGCCGAGGATCTCGCCGGGGTGGAGGTCGAACGTCACGTCGCGGTGGCCGCGCCCGGCCAGCTCCCGCACCGAGAGCACCGGGCCGACGAGCGGCTCGGCCCGGATGACGTCGGAGCGGCGGGCGACGTCCCCGAGCTCGCGGCCGACCATGGCGGCGACCGCGGCCTCCGGCGTGGTCTCCTCCCGCGCCCAGGAGGCGACGTGCCGGCCGTCCCGCAACACCTCGAGCTGGTCGGCGAGGCGGAACACCTCGGGCATGCGGTGCGAGACGTAGAGGAGGGTGGTGCCCTGCCGTGTCAGCGTGTCCATCAGCGCGAACAGGCGCTCCGACTCGGCCGGGGTGAGCACCGAGGTGGGCTCGTCCAGGATCAGGATGCGGCAGCCGCGGGCGATGGACCGGGCCACCACGACGAGCTGCTGGGTCGCCAAATCGAGCCCGCCGACCGCCGCAGCGGGGTCGAGGTCGAGGTCGAGCGTGCGGAGCAGCTCGGTCGCCCGCAGGCGCATCCGGCGGCGGGAGGGGAACCAGCGGCTCCCCGGCTCCACGCCGACCAGGATGTTCTCGGCCACGGTCCGCTCCGGCAGCAGCGACAGCTCCTGCGGGACGATGGCCACACCGTGCTCGGTGAGGAGCGAGTGCGGGTCGAACCGCTGCACCTCGACCCCGTGGACGGTGACGCTCCCGGCGCTCGGCGGCTGGAGCCCCGCGAGGATCTTGAGGAGCGTGGACTTGCCGGCCCCGTTCTCGCCGAGGAGCGCGGTCACCCGCCCCTCCGGAACCTCCATCGTGACGTCGGCGAGAGCCGTGACCGGTCCGAACCGGCGGCTGAGGCCGGTGATGCGGATGGCCGGCTGCGCCGTGCCGGGCGTCGGGAGCGTCATGCGTCAGCCCTCCACCGTCGCGTCGGAGAGGTTCTTCGCGTCGATGATCTGCGCGCCGGTGTCGACGCCCTTCACCTCGGTGCCCTTCTTCAGGAAGTCGGCGAGCACCTTGACGGCCTGGTAGCCCTGCTCCGACGGGTTCTGGCTGATCGTGAAGGTCACGACTCCCTGCGTGACGAACTCGGCGGTCTGCGGGAGGAGGTCGAAGCCGACCATCGTGATCTTGCCCGCGTTGCCCGACTGCTGCACCCACTTGGCCGCGGCGGTCGTGCTGCAGCAGTCGAGGCCGGCGATGGCGACGACGCCCGACTGGCCCGACATGGTGGAGTCGACGGTGTTGTATGCCGCGTTCGGCTCGTTGCCGACGTTGACCGGGCCGACGATCTCGAAGTCGGAGCCCTCCATGCCCTTCTTGAATCCGCCGAAGCGGTCGTTCGACCAGCCGGCTCCCGTGTCGAGGGAGAAGACGACGACCTTGCCGGAGGTGGTGTCGCCGAGGGCCGCACGAAGCTCCTTCGCCTCCGACTCGCCGGAGCCCGCGAGATCCTGGCCGACGAAGCCCATCTGCTTCGAGCCGGGGTTGTCGGTGTTGAACGAGATGATCGGGATGCCCGCGTCGTACGCCTGGGCGATCACCGGCTTCAGCGCGTCGCTGCTGGCGGAGGAGACCGCGAGGCCGTCGACCGCCTGCTGCTGGATGAGGGTCTGCAGCTCGGCGACCTGCTTGGCGGCGTCGCCGCCGGTCGGGCCGATCAGCTGCACGTCGGCGCCGAACTCGCTGCCGGCCTTCTCCATCCCCTCGCGGATCGGGGTCGCGAAGGCGAGGGACGGGTCGTGGTAGCTGAGCTTGATGCGCAGCTTCTCGCCGCCGTCGACGCGCTTCTGGATGTACTCGGCCAGGTGGAACCCGCCGGAGGCGTCGGCGGCGTTGCCGTTGGTGATCGCGCCGCAGCCGGCGGCGGTGAGGGCGACCGTCGTGGCGACGGCGGCGGCCGTCAGCACGCGGCGCGTGAGGGTGCGGAAAGACATCAGTACTCCTTCGTGTGTGATGTGCTCGGGTTGGTGCGTTCGGGTGATGCGGGGCGCGGCGGCTGCTCTGCCGGTGCCGCGCCGCGCTAGGCGCGCGTCTTGCGCTTGCGCTGCCAGGTGTCGGCGGCGACGGCCGCGACGATGACGAGACCGGTGACGACGGTCTGCCAGAAGGACGAGATCCCGTTGATGTTGAGGATGTTCTGCAGGATGCCGATGAAGAGCACGCCGATGACGGTGCCCCACATGGTGCCGGAGCCGCCGAACAGGGCGGCTCCGCCGATGATCACCGCGGAGATGACGGTGAGCTCGAGGCCGGTGCCGGTGACGCCCTGCACGTAGCTCAGGAACGACAGGCCCAGCACGCCCGCGACCGCCGCGGTGAAGCCGGAGAGCACGAACGCGATGAGCTTCACGCCGCCGACGTTGATGCCGACCAGGCGGGCCGCCTCCTTGTTGCCTCCCACCGCGTAGGTGTTGAAGCCGAGGCGGGAGCGGGAGAGCAGCACGACGCCCAGCACGATGATCACGGCGAAGACGATGAGCTGCATGGGGACGACGCCGAACAGCCGCCCCTGCCCGAGCAGGTTGAAGTCGGCGACGCCGGCCTGCGCGGTGCTGAGCGAGATCGGCTTGCCGTCCGAGATCAGGAGCGCCACCCCGCGGAAGACGCTGAGGCTGCCGAGGGTGACGATGAACGACGGCACGCCGAGCAGCACGACCGCGAGGCCGTTCACCAGCCCGGCGACGACGCCGACGGCCAGGCCGATCAGGATGGCGAGCGGCCAGGCGACGCCGCCGGCGATGGCCATGCCCGTCGCGATGGCCGAGAGCGCGTAGATCGAGCCGACGGAGAGGTCGATCTCGCCGTTGATGATGACGAAGGTGGCGCCGATGGCCATGATGCCGATCTGCGACACCTGCTGGCCGACCGAGAGCAGGTTGCCGGCCTGCAGGAAGCTCGGCGACAGCACGGTGCCGAGCACGACGAGCAGCACGAGCGCGGCGAAGACGCCGGCCTCGCGGGCGTGGAGGAGCTTGCGG
>JAEWDJ010000101.1 GCA_023390155.1 Actinomycetes bacterium
CCCGACGGCCGCGACCGGCGTCCACGGCGTCGTCGCCGGCGTCGCGCTCGGCCTGGGGACCGCACTCGGCTTCCTCGTCGCGGGGCTGCCGGCGGGCGGCTCCTTCGCCGCCGGCGCGGCGATCAGCGGCGTCGCGATCGCGTTCCTCGGCGTCGGCCTGCTGCTCGCGCAGGTGATGAGCACCTCCCGCGGCGCGAACGGATTTGCCGCCGCCCTCGTCGCGCTGGCCTACGTGCTGCGCGGCATCGGCGACGCCACGGGCACGACCACCGGCGACGGGACGGTCATGATCACCGGCTGGCCCAGCTGGCTCAGCCCGATCGGCTGGGGCGAGCAGGTCTCGCCGTACACGGACGCGGACGGGTGGCCGCTCCTGCTGCAGCTGGGCTTCGCGGCCGTGCTCATCGCCGTGACGTTCGGCCTCCAGGCCGTTCGCGACTCCGGCGCGGGCGTCATCCCCGAGCGCGCCGGCCGCCGGGACGCTCTGCCCACCCTGCGCGGACCGCTCGGGCTCGCGTGGCGGCTGCAGTGGCCGGTCATCCTGGGCTGGACGGTCGGAGGCGCGCTGACCGGCGTGCTCGCCGGCGCGCTCGGGAGTCTCGTCGGCAGCTCCATCGCGAACGACCCGAACCTCGCCGACATCCGCAGGGCCATCGCGCACATCGGCGCGGGCGGCTCCGGCCCGCTAACGCAGCTCTTCATCTCCGCGATCTTCTCGATCGTCGGGGTGCTGGCGGCGGCGTGCGCCGTGCAGGCGGTGATCCGGCTGCGCCAGGAGGAGGCCGCGGGCACCGCCGAGGTGGTGCTGGCCACCCCCGTGTCGCGCGTTCGCTGGCTGCTCGAGTTCGTGCTGGTGGGCGTCGTCGCGGTGGTGCTCGTGCTCGTCGCGGCCGCGCTCGCCGCCGGGCTCTCAGCGGTCGCCGCGGGGGAGGATGCCGCCCGCATCGGCGACTCGTTCGTCGCGGCCGGCGCGCAGCTGCCGGTCGCGCTCGTCTACCTCGGCGTGCTGGCGCTGGTGTTCGTGCTCGCCCCGGGCTGGACCGTCCCGGTCGGCTGGGCCGCCCTCGCGCTCGGGGCGTTCATCGGCATCTTCGGCGGGCTGGTGAACCTCCCGGACCCCGTCCGTCACCTCTCACCGTTCGCCGACGCCCCGGTCGTCGTGGGCGATGTCGACTGGACCGGGGGATACTGGATGCTCGGCATCGCGCTCGTCGCGCTGGCCGCGGCGGCGGCGCTCATCCGCCGCCGAGATCTCGCGATCGGATAGGGAGCAGCATGGCGAAGGACCCGATCGCGCTCGACGACGTGCGGGAGCACTCCGCGGCGATCCTCACCGCGGCCGGGTTCCCGAAGATGCCCGCCCGCGTGCTCATGGCCCTCACCGTCACCGAGCAGCCCGGCCTCACCGCCGCCGAGCTCGCCGACACCCTCGCGGTCAGCGCCGCCGGCATCTCCGGGGCCGTCCGCTACCTGCAGACGCTCGGCATCATCCGCCGGGTGTCGCAGTCCGCCAGCCGGCGCGACCGGTACGAGCTGCCCGCCGACTGGTACGCGCTCATGGTGCGCAACAGCCCGATCTACGCCGCCCTCGCCGACCAGGCCGACCTCGGCCTCGCCGCCGTCGGCGACCCGGATTCCCCGGCCACCGAGCGCCTGCGCGACATGGCCGGCTTCTACCGCTTCCTGCAGGGGAGGCTGCCGGAGCTGATCGGCGAGTGGGAGGCCGTGCGCACCGGTTCCGCCCGACGCTGACGCGCCTCCGGGGCCACGGCGCGTCCATCCGCCACACTGGGCAGAGCAGCACAGCACCACAGCACCACGAGCAGCACCCGGCGCAGCCGGCCGGCACCACCAGGGGGATCCATGCGCTTCACCACGCCCAGGCAGAAGGCGATCGTCATCGCCGTGCTCGTCGCCCTCGACATCGTGCTCGCGCTCGTGCTCGACGCCCTCCACTCCGAGGCCGGCTCCATCGTGCTCACGGTGCTGCAGACCGCCGGGTGGTACCTCGCGACGCGCGTCTTCCGCGGGCCCGGCGAATCCGTCCAGGCCGCGCGGCCGTGGTGGCGCATGACGAACCGGCCGCTGCTGTCGAGCGTGCTGGGCGCGCTCTACGCCGTCTCGGCGGTGGGCAACGCCTTCTTCTCGTTCGCCGGATACGGCAGCGTGTCTGGCTGGGTGTCCATCCTCGGGCAGGCGGCCCTGGCCGCCCTGTTCCTCGGCTCCGCCGCCCGGCTGCGCACGCTGGCCCGCGTCGCGGCCTGAGCCGTAGGCTGGGGGTCATGACGCTCGCCTCCGGTATCGCATCCGACGAACTCGACCCCACGATCCGCCCGCAGGACGACCTGTTCCGGCACGTCAACGGCAAGTGGATCGACCGCACCGAGATCCCCGACGACAAGGCCCGCTGGGGCTCCTTCATGGTCCTCGCCGAGCAGTCGGAGGCGGCGGTCCGCGAGATCATCGAGGCCGCCCAGAACGCGCCCGAGGGCACCGAGGAGCGCAAGTTCGGCGATCTCTTCACCAGCTTCCTCGACGAGGAACGGGTGGACGCCCTGGGCATCCGCCCGATCGAGGCGCAGCTCGCGCTCGCGAGCGACGTGAGCTCGGTCGCCGAGCTCCTGCAGACGCTGGGCAAGCTCGAGCGCCACGGCGTCGGCGGCTTCTACCAGCTCTTCGTCGACAACGACCCGGGCGACCCCGAGCGCTACCTCGTGTTCGCCGAGCAGGGCGGCATCTCGCTGCCCGACGAGTCGTACTTCCGCGAGGAGCGCTTCGCGCCGATCCGGGAGGCGTTCGTCGCGCACATCCAGCGCATGTTCGAGCTCGCCGGGCTCGAGAACGCGCCGGAGCGCGCGCAGCGGGTCTTCGACCTCGAGACCGAGATCGCCGCGCAGCACTGGGACAATGTCACCTCGCGCGACTCCGAGAAGACCTACAACCTGTACACCTGGGCCGACGCCGACGCCCTGTTCGCCGGCGGGGGCGGCGACCCGGCCGCCCGCCTCGACCTGTGGGCCACGGCGCTCGGCGCACCGGAGGGCGCGCTCGCCGAGGTCGTGCTGCGTCAGCCGTCGTTCACCTCTGGTCTCGCCGGGCTGCTGACCGAGTCGCGGCTCGACGCCTGGAAGGACTGGCTGGCGTGGCAGATCATCCACGGCGCCGCGCCGTACATGAGCGGCGACTTCGTGGACGCGAACTTCGACTTCTACGGTCGCACCCTCACAGGCACGCCGCAGATGCGTGCCCGCTGGAAGCGCGGCGTCTCGCTGGTGGAGGGCGCGATGGGCGAGGCCGTCGGCCGCATCTACGTCGAGAAGCACTTCCCGCCGGCCGCGAAGGAGGCGATGGACGAGCTCGTCGCCAACCTCATCGAGGCCTACCGCCAGAGCATCCGCACGCTCGAGTGGATGGGCGAGGACACCCGCGACCGCGCGCTCGACAAGCTCGAGAAGTTCACGCCGAAGATCGGCTACCCGGTGAAGTGGCGCGACTACTCGGCGCTGCAGATCGACCCGACCGACCTGGTGGGCAACGTGCGCGCGGCCGCCCTGTTCGAGTTCAACCGCGAGCTGGGCAAGATCGGCAAGCCGCTCGATCGCGACGAGTGGTTCATGACGCCGCAGACGATCAACGCGTACTACAACCCGGGCTTCAACGAGATCGTGTTCCCGGCCGCCATCCTGCAGTACCCGTTCTTCGACGCCGGACGCGACGCCGCCGCCAACTACGGCGCGATCGGCGCCGTCATCGGGCACGAGATCGGCCACGGCTTCGACGACCAGGGCTCCAAGTTCGACGGCGACGGCAAGCTGGAGGACTGGTGGACGGCCGCCGACCGCGCCGCCTTCGAGAAGCGCACCGGCAGCCTGATCGAGCAGTACAACGCGCTCGCGCCCGCCCAGGTGCCCGACCACCACGTGAACGGCGCGCTCACCATCGGCGAGAACATCGGCGACCTCGGCGGTCTCGGCATCGCCTGGAAGGCCTACCTCCTGTCCCTCGACGGCCAAGAGCCGCCGGTCATCGACGGGCTCACCGGTGCGGAGCGGTTCTTCCTCTCCTGGGCGCAGGCGTGGCAGCAGAAGGGCCGCGACGCCGAGGTGATCCGCCTGCTGGCGATCGACCCG
Source organism: Actinomycetes bacterium (assembly GCA_023390155.1). Classification (GTDB taxonomy): domain Bacteria; phylum Actinomycetota; class Actinomycetes; order Actinomycetales; family Microbacteriaceae; genus Leifsonia. The sequence goes on from JAEWDJ010000101.1 coordinate 4,131, forward strand.
CACTCGCCCAACGAGTTCCGCTGCAACCAGATCGTGCGCAACATCGACGCCTTCTACGACACGTTCGGCGTCACCGAGGGCGACGCGCTCTGGCTCGAGCCGGAGTCCCGCGTCACCATCTGGTGAGCCCGGCACGTGCGTCGTCGAGGAGGCGACGCACGTGCCCCCCGATCGGGGTAGCATCGTCACCACGCGGCTTCAGGGGGCCGCCAGAACCAGCCGCACTCTCTCGCAGGAGATCCCGAACCACGTGACGATGCAGACCCAGGAGTCCGAGCGCCGCCGACGCCATGCCGAGGCGAGGCGGGCCCGGCACCGCGGACCCTCGACGGCCGCGGACGCCTTCTCGCGCAGCTTCACCAGCCTGGGCCAGCTCGCGCTCCAGGGCGTGCAGGTCTCGGCGCGCGCGACCGACCTCAGCACGGGAGCCGTGCTCTTCTCGGTCGACGACCACGTCGTCATGCCCACGGCCAGCATCGGCAAGGTGCTCCTCCTGGTCGAGGTCGCCGCGCGCCTCCAGTCGGGGCAGCTCAGCCCGCTGGTGCAGCTGGACCGCCTCCCGCAGGACGCCGCCGGCGACTCCGGCATCTGGCAGCACCTGCAGGTGCCCGCCCTCCCCGTCGCCGACCTCGCGGCCCTCGTGGGTGCGACCAGCGACAACCTCGCCACCAACGTCCTCCTCCGCCGCGTCGGCCTGGAGGCCGTGAGCGCCCGCACGGAGGCGCTCGGGCTCACCCGCACGGCGCTCCTCGACCTCGTGCGCGACCACCGCGGCCCCGACGACGCCCCCCAGCTCTCGGTCGGCAGCGCCAACGAGCTCACCTGGCTGTTCTCGTCCCTCGCACGCGGTGAGATCGTGGATGCCGCCACCAGCCAGCGCGTCATCTCCTGGCTCTCGCTCAACAGCGACTTCTCGCTGGTCTCAAGCGCCTTCGGCCTCGACCCGCACTCCCACCGCCACGCCGAGCACGGCATCCTGCTCGTCAACAAGACGGGCACCGACGCCGGGGTGCGCAGCGAGGTCGGCGTGCTCCGCGGGCCCAACGCCGGCGTGACGTACGCCGTCTCGACCTACTTCGACGACACGGAGCTGCCCGACCGGCTGGCGGTCATCGACGGGATGCGCACCGTCGGCATCGACCTGCTGGAGTACGTCTTCTGAGACCCTCGCGGCCTCAGCGGGCCGCCACGAACGCGTCCTCGGCCGCGTAGTCGAACCAGCGGCCGGCCTCCGCCCGCGCCGCGAGCGCCGGGAACGCGCTCGTCCAGTCCTCCTGACGGCGCTCGGCCGCCTTCACCTCCCGCACCGCCCAGTCCACGGCCGCGGCGACCGCCTCCGGGTAGCGCACCGGCTGACGGTAGCCGAGCTCGACCTTCGCCGCCGCCATGCTGAGCAGCAGCGGGCGCGCGACCGACCAGGGCGTCCCGCCGACGCCGTCCACCGGCGGCCCGGCGTACGCGTCCACCTCCACCTCCCGGTCGAGCGCGCGATAGACGGCCCGGGCGATCTCCGCCACGCTCAGGTCGTCCTCGTCCACGGCGTTGAGCACGCGCTTGCCCGGCCGGTCGGCGCACAGGGCGACGAGCTCGGCGATGTTCGCGGTGGAGGAGGTGCTGAACCGGTTGCCGCCGCCGTCCGACAGCACGACGCGGTCGCGCCCGTCGAGGGCCCGCTTGATGAAGTACCACTCCCGCAGCGCCGGGCTGAACGGACCGTGGATCGCGCCCGGCCGCAGGATGCTGACCGGGAGGTCCTCCACGGCCAGCAGCGTCCGCTCCAGCGCCGCCTTGAGGGGCGAGTACGTGCGCTCGCCGTTGTCGATGGTCGGGTCCGTCTCCCGCAGCGGGATCGGGAACCGCGGGAAGTCGTCCGGCCCGGTCACGACGTCCAGGTACCCGCCGTCGGTGCCGGTGTAGACCGATCCCGTGGAGATCACGACGAGCGACCCCACCTCGCCGGCCAGTCGCGCGAGCTGCTCGCCGTGCCGCGGCTCGTAGGCGACCGTGTCGAGCACGAGGTCGTGCCCCCGCGCCCGCTCCACCAGCGCCTCCGTGTCCTCCCGGTCGAGCCGGATGCTCGTCACGTCGTGCTCGGCCAGCTCGGTGTCGCCGTGGTGCTCCCCGCGGTGCGCCACCAGCACCGACCACCCATCCGCGGCGAGCCGCCTCGCCACCGCCGATCCGATCTGGCCGGTCCCTCCGATGAGCATGGCCGTGCGCGTGGTGTCCGACATGGGGCCCACCGTACGCCCGGGGCGCGGCGGCACGGGCCGGGGAGGTGGGATGGCTCAGCCCCAGAGAGCCGCGGCGGCATTCTCCGCCTCGGCCGCAGCGTCGTCGGCGGCCGTCAGAGCGCCGATGGCCTGGGCGAGGGTCTGCGCCATCGCCGCGGTGTCGCGCTGCCATGTGTCGTGGGCGACGTCGAAGGCGCGCTGGGCCTCGCCGGACCAGCTGTCGCGCAGCCGGTCCGCCGCCGCCGCGAGCTGCCCGAGCTCGTGCTCGATCGCGGTCTGAGCGCGCTGGAGCCGGTGGACCGTCGCGTCGATCGCGGCACCGTCCCCCGAGATGCTCATTCGTACTCCGAGAAGTCGAGCCAGCGCAGGGGGTATTGGTCGGGGACGCGGTCGGTCTGGAAGTAGCCGTAGAAGACGTCGGTGGCTTGCTCGGCGGTGAAGACTTCGTGGGGGTAGTAGAAGAACTCGTTGCCGCCGATGATCACGGTCTCGGACGGCTCGCCGCTGTAGTCGCCACCGGGCCGGCCGACGGCGTACTGCCGTTCCTTGCCGTCGTCTTCGACGTAGCGGACCTCGAGGGCCATGCGGTCGGCGGTGCCGCCGGCCTGGAGGTAGGAGTGTGACCGCTCGGCGTGGTCGATCGAGGCGATGTCCTCGCCATGGAGCGCGCGCTCCAGCGAGTACGACCACCGCTCGGTCCCATCCATCAGGGACAGCATGCGGTGGATCGCATCGCGATAGGGCATGAAGCGGTCGATGACGAAGGACCGGTTGCGGCCGTTGGTCATCTGGATGTGAGATTTGGGGGGCATCACGGCACCGTTTCTACTATGACGTCGACGATCTTGATCCGCTCACCGTTCAGTGTCGCCTCCGCGGGCGTGCCATTGACGACGAGATTGTCGAAAGTGCGCTGGGGCTCCGGGTAGCGTATCGATCCGCTCTTGATCTCAACCCCGGTGAAGGTCCCGTCGGGATTCTTGATCAGGCCGTCGTAATAGCGCCCGTTCTCGGCGCCCTCCACCCGGGCCCTGACCTTGGTGCGAATCACTTCGACGTTATTCTGTTCGGCCACTTTGTCGAGCCCGATCTCTTCCTTGTCGGCCGCGATGCGGTCCCCTCCGTTGCCGCTGGCATAGTTTCCTAGGTCGTCGCGGCCGTCGCCGCGGTCGATCCCCTTCCGTTTCTCGACCGGCTCGACCGCATTGTCGCCCGACCCCGCCGCGACCGCCCGGTACATCCCGTGCCCGACCGCGGTCGCCCCGGCCCCGATGGCTCCGGCGGCGGCGATGTTCAGCGGCACTCCGGCGACCGCGCCGATGCCGGTGGCATCCAGGGCGACCCCGCCGGCCTCCCCACCGGTGCCGAGGGCGATCAGGCCGAGGCCGCCGAGGATCTCCCAGAGGATGTCGGGGTGCTGGAGGAGCGCGTTGCCGAACGAGGCGACCGCGTTGACGAGGGTGGCGAACGTGTTCTGCGCCTGCCGTGCCTGCAGGTCCCACACCACGCCGAGGACCGCACCGGCGACCGCCCAGGAGTCCGGCTCGGTC
>JAEWDJ010000145.1 GCA_023390155.1 Actinomycetes bacterium
CGAGCGCCGAGGTGGGCTCGTCGAGCAGGAGGATGCGGGCGCCCTGGGCGAGGGCGATCGCCAGCTCGCCGAGCTGGCGCTGGGCGAGGCCGAGCTCCCGCACCCGCACGTCGGGCTCGACGGGGAGCCCGGCCGAGCCGGCGGCCTCCCGCAGCAGGCGCGCGGCCCGCTTGCGCCGCGCGAGGCGTTCGGGCTGACCGAGCACGAGGTTCTCGGCCAGCGTGAGCTCGGGGATGAGGCTGAGCTGCTGCGGCACGAGCCCGATCCCGTGCCGGATGGCGCCGGACCGGCCGGAGAAGACCGCGGGAGCGCCGTCCACCGTTACGGTCCCGGCCGTCGGCTGCTCCAGCCCGGCCAGGATCTTGAGGGCGGTGGACTTGCCGGCGCCGTTCTCGCCCACCAGGGCGTGGATGCTGCCGGGCTGCACGGCGAGGTCGACGGCGTGCAGCACCTGGGCGCCTCCGTACGACTTGGAGGCGCCCAGGAGGGCGAGGGACGGGGTCATCGCGTGCGGCGGTCCTTCGTGCGGGGAGCGTTCCTCGGGAGGGTCAGCCGATGGCCGGGATGGTGACCTCGCCGCTGGCGAGCTTCTTGGCGAGCTCGTCCACCTGCGCGGCGATGTCGGAGGGCAGGTCGGGCGCGGCGTCGACGGCGTTGATGTCGGCGAAGATCAGGCCCTTGTTGGCGATGGTGGAGGTGTAGGAGTGCTTGCCGAAGTCGCCCTTCTTCACGTGCGCGACGATCTCCTTCAGCGTCGGGGTGAAGTCGAGCTTCACGAGGCCCACGTTGACCGACTTCGCGTCGGAGGAGGAGGTGCTCGACGCGCCGAGGGTGGCGACGCCGCCCGCCTTCGCGGCGGCGAGGACGCCCGAGGTGTAGCCCTCGGCCCCGGTCACGATGAGCTTCGCGCCCGCGGCGATCTGCGCCTTCGCGGCCTGGTTGGCGAGCGTCGGGTCCTCCCAGCTGCCGGTGAAGATGGGCTCCAGCTCGGTGGCGGCGGGGTTGGCGGCCTTCAGGCCGACGGTGAGCGCCTTGTACGAGGTCTCGTTGAACGGCGCGAGCTGACCGTCGACGACGCCGACGGGCGAGAGGCCGGTCTTGCCGGCGACCCAGCCGGTCAGGTAGCCCTGCTGGTCGCTGGCGTAGGTCCAGGTCTCGACGTTGGCGGTGGCCTTCTCGAGGATGTCGACCGAGCCGGTGGCGACGAAGTGCGCCTTCGGCTGCTCCTTGGCGACGGTGAAGACCGAGTTCGCGAAGTCGAGGCCCCAGCCGATGATCAGGTCGTAGCCCTGCGACGCGTACTGGCGGAACGCCGCCTCGGCGTCGGACGAGCTGGTGACGGACTCGCGGATCTGGGCGGTGATCTCGCCGTCCTTCTCGAGCGCGTGGGCGGCGTCGGCGGCGTACTGGTTGAACCCGCCGTCGTTCGCGAGGCCGCCGAGCACGACGGCGACCTTGGGCTTGTCCGCGGCGGCGGAGGTGGATCCGGCGGTCGCGCCGGACGAGCAGGCGGCGAGCACGGCGACGACGGGCACGGCGAGGAGCGGTGCGAGCAGGGAGCGCAGCTTCATGGGGTGGGGGCCTTTCGGGGGATCGCGGGATCGCGAGGGCGCTGAACGGGTGCGGTGCAACTTGTCGACAAGTGTGCCCGGCGGGCTCGCATGACCGCGATGCGGCGCGTAACGAAACGCCACAGACGGCGATCGAGGGGGTCGTCAGGCGGTCAGGCCGCGTCCCACGGCGGGCGGACGGTGCGCACGAACGAGTAGCGCACGACCTCCGGGAGGTGGTGCTCGAACGCGTAGAACAGCCTCCGGCCGCTCACCGAGACGCCGATCAGCTCGAACGTCAGCACGGGCGTGCCCTCCGGCCGGCCGAGGAGGTCCGCCTCCTCGCCGCCGAGCGCGGCGGCTCCGGGTGTCGCGACCTCCCACACCAGCGACTCGCCCCACGCCTGCTGGACCGCCGTGAAGACGGACGCGTCGAGGTGGCGCTCGGCGTCGTCGGGCAGCAGGAGGTAGCCGGAGGCGAGCATCGCCGGCTCGCCGTCCGCGCGCCAGCGCTTCACGCTCCACAGGGCGGGATGACCGGCCTCCACGTCGAGCAGCGCCGCGATCCCTTCCGGCAGCGGCACGACCGCCGAGTCCAGGATCTCCACACCGGCCTCGTACCCCATCCGCGACAGCAGGACGGTGTGCTCGAACTGGTCCTCCAGTCGCACGCTCATCCGCAGGCCGACGTGGTCGACCGTCGTCGCCGCGCCCTGGCGGCGGCGCAGCACGCCCTGCCGTTCCAGTTCCGCGAGCGCGTTGCGCAGCTGCTGGCGCGTGCAGCCGAGCCGGGCCGTCAGCTCGATCTCGCCGGGGAGCGGCGCGTTGGCGGCCGCGGCCTCCCGCACCTCGCGCAGCAGCGCGTTGTGCAGTGTCCGGTCGTCGGCCCGGTCGGCCCGGTCGGTCACGGTCGCGGCGCCTCGGGGCCGGCGGTCGCGGCGGCGAGCTCGGCCGTCAGCCGGCGCTTCGTGTCGTCGTCAGCGAACGAGGCCGCGATCGACGCGGCCGCGAACCCCGTCAGGTCGTCGCGTCCGAGGCCGAACGCCTCGGCGCAGACGGCCCAATCGGACTCGAGTGTCGTGCCGAGGATGGCGGGGTCGTCGGTGTTGATGGTGACCTCGACGCCGGCGTCCCGCAGCTCCAGCAGAGGGTGCTGCGCCCAGTCCGCATAGAGGCCGAGCACGATGTTCGACCGCGGGCACACCCCGACCGGGATCCGCTCGTCCGCCAGCCGCCGCACCAGTTCCGGGTCCTGCACCGACCGGATGCCGTGGTCGATCCGCTCGGCGTGCAACAGGTCGAGCGCGTCCCGCACGCCCTCCGGCCCGCTGGACTCGCCCGCGTGCAC
>JAEWDJ010000210.1 GCA_023390155.1 Actinomycetes bacterium
CCGGCCGGAGCGTCCGTCCCGTGCTCCGTGAACGGCGGGCCGGTCGGAGGGAGTGGCGGAGCGACGCCGACGCCCACCGCGACGCCGACCACCACGCCGACGCCGACACCCACAGCCACGCCCACCCCGACAGCCACGCCCACGCCTACGCCCACCCCCACCGGCGGGGGCCTGGAGGTCTCCTGGACCACCACCTCCGAGTGGACGGCCGGGTTCCAGTCCGCGGTCCGGGTGCGCAACACCTCGTCCACCGCCCTGAACCCGTGGCAGCTGTCGTTCACGACCGGCGCCGCCGTCGTCAGCCTCTGGGACGGCACGGCCTCCGCCACCGCGGACGGCTTCAGCGTCACCGCGCCCTCGTACGCCAAGGCCCTCCCCGCCGGCGGCGAGATCGCGTTCGGGCTGACCTCCGCCAAGTCCGCGGGGTCGGGGCTCGTCCCGACCGCCTGCCGGGTCGTCTGGGCGGACCAGCCGTGCACGATCGGCGGAACGACCTCCGGGCCCGACCCGACGCCGACCCCCACACCCACTCCGACGCCGACCCCGACCCCGACCCCGACCCCGACCCCGACCCCGACACCGATCCCGACCGTCCCCGCCCCCTCCGGCTCCCTCCTCGTCGCCCCGTACGTCGACCTGGGGCTCTGGCCGACGGCCGACCTCACGGCGTTCAGCGCCGCGAGCGGTGTCTCGGCCGTGACGGCGGCGTTCATCGTCGCCGACCGCAGCAGCGCCTGCTCCCCCACCTGGGCCGGTTACACCGCATACACGGTCGGCGGCACGCAGGACTTCCAAGCGAACATCGCGGCGTTCCAGGCGGCGGGCGGGCGCGTCGTCGCGTCTTTCGGGGGCGCGGTCAACGACGAGCTCGCGCGGGTCTGCACCGACCCCGCGAAGGTCCTCGCCGCGTACACGAAGGTCGTGAGCCGGTTCGGCCTCGGCCGCGTGGACTTCGACATCGAGGGGGCGGACGTCTCCGACTCCGCCGCGAACCAGCGCCGGGCTGCCGCCGTTGCCGCCCTGCAGAAGCAGCGCGCCGCCGCCGGCACGCCCCTGGAGGTCTCCCTCACCCTCCCGGTGATGCCGTACGGCCTCCTCGACAGCGGGCTGCGCACGATCCGCGAGTTCACCGCCGCGGGTGTGCGGCTCTCGGCCGTGAACCTCATGACGATGGACTACGGCACCGGCGTCACCGACATGGCGAAGGCCGCGACCGACGCCGCGACGGCGGTCACGGGCCAGCTGAAGTCGATCACCGCCTACGCCGCGCTCACCGACGCCCAGCGTCGGTCGCTCGTCGCGGTCACCCCGATGATCGGCCTCAACGACACCGGGGAGGTGTTCACCCTCGCGAACGCCACGACCGTCGGCGCCTGGGCGAAGGCCAACGGCCTGGCCGGCGTCGCGTGGTGGGAGCTGACGCGGGACCAACCGTGCACCGGCGGAATCCCGGCCTACATGTGCTCGGGGGTCTCCTCCGCGCGCTGGGCCTACTCGAAGGCGTTCGTCGCCGCCACGCGATGACCGTGAGCGGCGGGACCGGCGCCCTGGCCGGCGCCGGTCTCGCCGTTCATCACCGCCCAGGTGCCGAACCCCAGGAGCGCGATCGCGACCAGGATGAGGATGACGACGACCACCACGGTCGCACGTCTGTGACTCACTGGACCTCCCGGGTGGACAACAGAGTCCACCCTACGGGGAGAACGGTAGGTTTCCGAATCCGGCGGCGGTGTGTCAGCCCACGGCGGCCGGTCGCTTCGCCGCCAGGATCGGCGCGAAGAACGCGGCGAGCTCTTCCGTCGCCGCGAGCGGCAGCACGTGCGCGACGTACTGGTCAGGGCGCACCACTACGACGGCGCCACGACGGTCCAGTCCCCGCTCCTCGAAGACGTCGTGCCGCGGGTCGGCCGCGTAGACCTTCTCCTGATCGATGAGCGCGAACGGGCCGACGCGCGGCCGGAAGACGCTCGGCACCGCACCGAGGTCCACCTCCGTGTGCGGCTGCTGGTAGACGACCTTCACGTCGAAGTGCGCGTCGAGGTCGGCGCCCTCCGGCGTCGAGACCACGACGGGCGAGTCGGCGCCGTGCTCGAGCCAGTCGGCGAGCTCGGTCACGGCCGACCGCTCCTCCGGGCGCGCGGCATCGGCGAAGACGTAGACGCGCCAGCGGCCGTCGGCCTTAGCGTGGTGGCCGAGGTGCACGGGGTTGCCGTCGCAGACGCGCGTCGCGAGCGGCGACTTGAAGCGCTTGCCGATCGGGAAGCCCGTCGCGAGCTCCTGATGCCGCGGCTCGCCGACGAGGAGGCTCGGCGGGTACTGCGTCATGAATCCGGCCGGGAACTCGGCCGTGCGCACGTAGAAGTCCTCCAGCTCGGTCGGGTCGCCCAGCTCCTCCGGCTTCGCCGCCATGAGCGACGACCACTCCCGGTCGAAGTCGATCAGGTTCTGAGCGATCACCTGGCGCTCGGCGGAGTACGTCGCGAGCAGCTCCTCCGGGCTCCGCCCCTCGAGCACGTGCCCGAGCTTCCAGCCCAGGTTGAAGCCGTCCTGCATCGAGACGTTCATGCCCTGACCGGCCTTGGCGCTGTGGGTGTGACAGGCGTCGCCCGCGATGAAGACGCGCGGCGTGCGGCTGCCCCGCTGCTCGGCGATCACATCGTCGAAGCGGTCGGTCAGGCGGTGCCCGACCTCGTAGACGCTGTGCCAGGCGACGTTCTTCACGTCGAGCACGTACGGGTGCAGGATCTCGTTCGCCTTCGCGATGATCTGCTCGATCGTGGTGGAGCGCACCGCCCCCTTGTCCGCGTCGTGCACCTCGCCGAGATCCACGTACATCCGGAACAGGTGGCCGCCCTCCCGGGGGATCAGCAGGATGTTGCCCGCCTCGGACTGGATGGAGCACTTCGTGCGGATGTCCGGGAAGTCGGTGACGGCGAGCACGTCCATCACGCCCCAGGCGTGGTTGGCCTGGTCGCCGGCGAGCGTGCAGCCGATGGATTCGCGCACCTTGCTGCGCGCGCCGTCGGCGCCCAGCACGTACTTCGCGCGCACGACCCGCTCCTCCCCCTCGCGCTCGCCCGCGGTGTGCCGCAGGCGCACGCTGACGGGGCGTTCGCCCGCGTCGTCCACCGTGAGGCCGACGAACTCGTAGCCGTAGTCCGGCCGCATCCGCGTCGGCGCGTCGGCCATGAACTCGGCGAAGTAGTCGAGCACGCGGGCCTGGTTGACGATGAGGTGCGGCCACTCGCTGACACCGGTCGGGTCGTCGACGGCTCGGGCGGCGCGCACGATGCGGGAGGGGTCGGCCGGGTCCGGCTTCCAGAACGCCATCTCGGTGATCCGGTACGCCTCCGCGATGATCCGCTCCGCGAACCCGAAGGCGTCGAACGTCTCGACGCTGCGCGCCTGGATGCCGTCCGCCTGCCCGATCGCGAGCCGCCCGGGGCGCCGCTCGACGATGCGGGTCGTGATCCCCGGGAACTGCGACAGCTGCGCCGCCGTGATCATGCCGGCCGGACCGGTGCCGACGATGAGCACGTCGACCTCGTCCGGGAGCTCGTCGGGCCGGTCGATCCCGGCCCCGGCCGCGGGCTGCACCCGCGGGTCTCCTGACACGTATCCGTGGTGGTGGAACTGCACGGGTTCTCCTCACTGCGCTGTGGGGCGTCGGTCGCGGTGTTCGATTATCGAACACGCAATTCTGATATCGCACACTGATTGTAGGCATGCGGAAGCCCCGCGACAAGACCGCGGGGTGGACGCCGGCAGCAGCGACAGGCGCCGACCGGGCACGGCGGCGCAGGATGCGCTCGGAGAGGAGGCTCACGGACGCCGAGATGGCGCGGACACGGAGCCGGCTGCGGGACTCGAACCCGCGACCGCTCGCTTACAAGGCGAGTGCTCTACCAACTGAGCTAAGCCGGCGACGACGGCTGGCCCGTCGCCCACCATCCTAGGGGATGGCGTGGAAGGGGTCGGCGGGCGTCAGCCCGCGGACGGGGTGGGCGTCGGGGTCGCCGTCGACGAGTACTCGTCGCCCTGCGCCTGGAGGACGAAGGCCTTGAAGTCCTCCGCGCTGGTGAGCGAGCCGGTGTAGGGCTTGCCGTTGACCAGCACCAGCAGCGCGTTGGTCATCTTGTTGACGTCCGAGTTCGGGATGGGCCCGCTCAGCGCGCGGTCGCTCGCCGTGGTCACCCAGGTCTTGAAGCGGCCGTCGTCGATGCAGGAGTCGATGCTGGAGACGCTCCCGGCCTTGGCCGCGGCGACCCGCTTCTTCAGCTCCTGGTCGCTGAGGCCGGGGCCGCCCTCCTTGGGCTGCTTCTCGAAGAGGGAGGCGTTGAACGCCCAGAACGCCTTCGGCGAGTAGTTCGCGACGCAGGCGGCCGCGTTCGCGGCGCGCAGCGAGTACTTCGTGCCGGCGGAGTGGCTGGTGTAGATGGCGACGGGGTGCATCTCGACCGTCACGGCGCCGTCCTTGACGAGCGGCTCCAGCTGCTTCAGATTGGTGCGCTGGAAGTCGCCGCAGAGGTCGCAGAGGTAGTCGGCGTAGATGCGGATGTCTACGGCGCTCGCGTCCTTGTCCTGCTTGGTCGCCACCGGCTTCGCGTCGGCCGCGAGGGCCGGGGTCGTGGCGACCTTCAGGCCGGCGCCGACGACCACGCCGTCGCTCGCCATGTTCTTCGGGCCGGGCACGGTCGGGCGGATGGCGCCGACGATGACGACGGCGACGATGGCGACGATGGCGAGCACGCCGATCGCGATGCCGCCGCCGATCAGGGCCTTGTTGCGGCGGTCCTTGCGCTGCTGGCTGGTGCGGAGCTGCCGGGCTTTCTCCCGCGCCGCCGCGCGGACATCGCCGCTCTCCTCGGGATCGGTCATAGGGGGAATCACACTCTCGGGGTCGATCGGGCTGCGCAGGGGGACGCAGCGGCGTCGTCGTGCACCGGGGGTCGCACGCAACCGGACGATCGTATTCCCGCTGTCTGGGAATAGACCAGACGCTCGCTGGACGCGCGGAGCACGGCTGCGGCGCCGGGACCCGGGTTCGGTCGTCGGCACCCTCGCCGATGCCATATTATGGGTGATTGCGGCGCCGATGCCCCAACGGACGTCGACGCCACGTTCATCCATCACAACGGATCGTCCGGCACGTACCTGCCGGTGAAGGAGAAAAAGAGAAAATGGCGACTGTCACCTATGACAAGGCGACCCGGCTGTACCCGGGTTCCAACCGCCCCGCAGTGGACGCTCTCGACCTGGACATCGCCGACGGCGAGTTCCTCGTCCTCGTCGGCCCCTCCGGCTGCGGCAAGTCGACCTCCCTCCGCATGCTCGCGGGTCTGGAAGAGGTCAACGACGGCAACATCTTCATCGGCGAGCGCAACGTCACCGACGTCCCGCCGAAGGACCGCGACATCGCGATGGTGTTCCAGAACTACGCGCTGTACCCGCACATGACCGTCGCCGAGAACATGGGCTTCGCGCTCAAGATCGCGGGCGTCGGCAAGGAGGAGCGTGCCTCCCGCGTGCTCGAGGCCGCCAAGCTGCTCGACCTGGAGCCGTACCTCGGCCGCAAGCCGAAGGCGCTCTCCGGTGGTCAGCGTCAGCGCGTCGCCATGGGCCGCGCGATCGTCCGCTCCCCCCAGGTGTTCCTCATGGACGAGCCGCTGTCGAACCTCGACGCCAAGCTCCGCGTCCAGACCCGTACGCAGATCGCGTCGCTCACCCGCCGTCTCGGCGTCACCACGGTCTACGTCACCCACGACCAGACCGAGGCGCTCACCATGGGCGACCGCATCGCGGTCCTCAAGGACGGCGTGCTGCAGCAGGTCGGCACCCCGCGCGACCTGTACGCGCAGCCGAAGAACGTCTTCGTCGCCGGCTTCATCGGCAGCCCGGCCATGAACCTGTTCACGGCCGATGTCACCGACGGCGGCATCAAGTTCGGCAACTCGGTCGTCCCGGTCGAGCGCGACATCCTCGCCGCCGCCGGCTCGTCCGTCACCATCGGCGTCCGCCCGGAGGACGTCGTCGTCTCCTCCACCGAGGGCAGCGGCCTCAAGGTGACCGTCGACCTCGTCGAGGAGCTCGGCGCCGACGGCTACCTCTACGGCCACTCGGAGGTCGACGGCAAGCGCACCGACATCGTCGGTCGCGTCGACGGCCGCGTGCACCCGAACGCCGGCGACACCGTGTTCATCACCCCGAAGCCGGGCCACGTCCACGCGTTCCACGCGGAGTCGGGCGAGCGCCTCGGCGGCGCGGTCGTCGACTGAGGTCGTAGCGACTAGTCTCCTCAACAGGAATCACACTCTGCCGCAGTCCGGTTCCGGGCTGCGGCAGAGTGCTTTCCCCCGCTTCCCCGATCCCGGAAGGCACCTCTCATGGCCGGCTCCGTCAACATCACCGCGGCGACCGTCGACCCCGCGCTCCTCGACCTCCCCTGGAACCTCCCGCTCGACCAGTGGTCGGCCGAGCACATCGCCCTGCTGCCGAAGGGCATCAGCCGGCACCTCGTGCGGTTCGCCAACCTGTCCGGCTACGTCATCGCCATCAAGGAGACGACGGCCGAGATGGCGCAGCGCGAGTACGACATGCTCCGCACGCTCCAGCGGCTCGACGTGCCCTGCGTCGACCCGGTCGCGGTCATCAAGAACCGCACCGACGACGACGGCGCCGAGCTGAACGCCGCGCTCGTCACGCGGCACCTCAAGTTCTCCCTCCCTTATCGCGCGCTGTTCTCGCAGACGCTGCGGCCCGACACCGCGACCCGCCTGGTGGACGCGCTGGCCGTTCTGCTCGTGCGCCTCCACATCGTCGGCTTCTTCTGGGGCGACGTGTCGCTCTCGAACACGCTGTTCCGTCGCGACGCCGGCGCGTTCGCCGCCTACCTGGTGGATGCCGAGACCGGCCAGCTCTACGACGGGCTCTCGAACGGCCAGCGCGAGAACGACCTCGAGATCGCGCGCGTCAACATCGCCGGCGAGCTCATGGACCTCGAGGCCGGCGGCCGGGTGGACGAGGAGCTCGACCCGATCAAGGTGTCCAACGGGATCGTCGCCGCGTATCGCTCGCTCTGGAAGGAGCTGACGGGCAGCGAGTCGTTCTCCTCCTCCGAGCGGTGGCGCATCAGCCAGCGCGTGGAGCGCCTCAACGAGCTCGGCTTCGACATCGAGGAGCTCGCGATCAAGACCTCCGACGAGGGCACGACCGTGCGCATCCAGCCCAAGGTCGTGGACGCCGGCCACCACCAGCGCCGCCTGCTGCGGCTCACCGGTCTCGACACCGGCGAGAACCAGGCGCGCCGCCTCCTCAACGACCTCGACTCCTACTCCGCCACCCTGGGCAAGCAGGGGCTCGACGAGGAGGCGATGGCGCACGAGTGGCTGTTGCGCGTCTTCGAGCCCGTCGTGCGCGCCATCCCCGCCGACCTGAAGGGCAAGCTCGAGCCGGCCGAGGTGTTCCACCAGCTGCTCGAGCACCGCTGGTTCATGTCGCAGCGGGAGGGGCGCGACATCCCGCTCGCCGAGGCGCTCACCTCCTACATCAACGACATCCTGCGCCACCGCCGCGACGAGGCGACCGTCATCGCCCCGGCGACGGACACCATGAGCATCCCCACCATCCGCCGCGCCGCCGGCCTCGACGACGACGACGCCGACGACGACTGGCGCTCCAAAGTCTGACCCTCCCCCGCCCCGCAAACCGCCGAGTACACGGATCGTCCGCGTACTCGGCGGTTTTTCGCGCACTTGCCGCGCACTCGGCGGTCGCTCAGCCGGAGTCCCGGATGCGGAGGACGGCGTCGAGGGCGCGGCGGACGGTCTGGGCGGGGCGGTCGTCGTCCATCAGCTCGAGCAGGAGCTCGCCGCAGGCGCGGCCGAAGGCGCGCGGCTGGAGGTCGACCGAGGTGATCGGCGGGGTGTGGAACTCCATGATCAGGCTGTCCACGCCCGAGACGAGCTTGATGTCGGCGCCCGGCCGCAGCCCCAGCGTGCGCAGGAGGCCGGCGATGCGCACGGCGACGCCGTCCGCGCCGACGAGGATCGCGTCCACCCCGCCCGGGCCGGTCCACTCGCCGAGCCGCCGGGCGAGGGTGCCGTTCTCCTCGTGGATGGTCGTGAGGAGCACACGCGGCTCCCAGCGGCGCTCCGCGCACCACGCGCGGTAGGCAGCCTCGAGCTCCTGCGCCCAGGCCGACACCTGCTCCACGAGCAGCAGCCCGGGACGCTCGGCGCCGTGGGCGATGAAGCGGTCGAGCACCTCCCGCGTGGTGCGGGTGTTGGGCGACTCGACGATGCCCCAGGGATCGGGGAAGCCGGGCGGCGGGGAGTCGCCGGTGACGACGGGCAGGTCCTGGCCGAGGATCATCGCCGCGCCCTCGTCGTCGGAGTGCGGCTCGATCAGGATGAACCCGTCGACCGGCGGGAAGGACTCGATGCGCGGGCTGGTCGGGGTGCTCGGCACGATCAGCAGCGACAGATCGGCCTCGTGCAGCCGCTCGGTGAGGCCGAGCGTGGTCTCGGTGTAGTAGCCGAAGTGGACCGCCGACTCCGGGAGGTACAGGCCGACGGCCCCGGCGCGCGACTGCCGCAGCGCACGACCCAGCCGGTTGATGCGGTAGCCCGACTCCTTGGCGATCGCGAGCACGCGGGCGCGGGTCTCCTCCGAGACGCCCTTCTTGCCGTTCAGGGCGAGGGAGACGGCGGCAGCGGAGATGCCGGCGCGCTCGGCGATGTCGGCCAGGGTCGTGCTCGGCATCGTCGCTCCTCCCCGCGTCGCGGCCCGTGAGAACGGGGTCGGCGCCGCGTTGCATCGCGGCTTCATCGCATTGTATAGTCCCAGATTAATCGATCAAGTTCTTAATCGATTCAGTTCGGATTCGGCGGGGCTTTCCCGTCCGTCTCCCTCCCCTGTCGCGCTGGTGCGGCGAGAAGAGAATGGGTGGCACGTGGCAGTGGAGCTCGACCTCGCGTTCGTGGACGGCATGGTCTTCGACGGCGTCTCGGATGCGCCGCGGCGCCTCGACGTCGGCGTCGCCGGCGGCCGGATCGCCGCGCTCGGTGCGGACGTCCTGCCCGCCATCACGGAACGCACCCGCGTCGTCGACCTCACCGGCCGGCTGCTGCTCCCGGGCCTGATCGACTCGCACGTGCACCCTGTCGAGGCGGGTGTCGAGCGCCTCCACTGCGACCTCTCCTCCGGCTGGACCCGCGAGGACTATCTGCGCATCATCGCCGACTACGCCGCAGCCAACCCCGGCCGCGAGTGGATCGTCGGCGGAGGCTGGCAGCAGGCCGCGTTCGCCGGCGGCGCCCCGCTCGCGGCCGACCTCGACGCGATCTGCCCCGACCGGCCGATGGTGATCTCCAACCGCGACCACCACAGCGCGTGGGTCAACTCGGAGGCCCTGCGCCGCGCGGGCATCGACCGCGACACCCCCGACCCCGTCGACGGCCGCATCGAGCGCGACGCCGACGGCGAGCCGACCGGCACCCTCCACGAGGGCGCCCGGATGCTCGCGCTCCGCCTCGCGCCGGACGCCACCGCCGAGGAGCAGTACGCCGGGCTGCTCGAGGCCCAGCGCTACCTGCACTCGTTCGGCATCACCGGCTGGCAGGACGCCCTCATCGGCGACTACGGCAACCACTCCGCCGCCATCGTCGACGCCTACCAGCGCGCCATGGACGACGGCGCCCTGAAGGCGCGCGTCAACGGCGCCATCTGGTGGGAACGGGAGGTCGGCGACGAGCAGATCGCGCGCATCCGGGCCCTGCGCGAGCGGTTCCAGGACGAGCGCTTCCGCGTCACCACCGTCAAGGTCATGCAGGACGGCATCGTCGAGAACCGCACCGCCGCGATGATCGAGCCGTACGTGCACCGCTGCGGTCCCGGCGAAGCCCACGACGACGGCATCTCTTTCGTCGACCCGGAGCTGCTGGCCGGCTACGTCACGCGCCTCGACGCCGAGGGGTTCCAGGTGCACTTCCACGCGATCGGCGACCGCGGCGTCCGGGAGTCGCTGGACGCGGTCGCCGCCGCCCGCGCGGCGAACGGCGACAGCGGCACCATCCACCACATCGCCCACCTGCAGGTCGTCCATCCCGACGACCACGCGCGTTTCGCCGCCCTCGGGGTGGCCGCCAACATCCAGCCCCTCTGGGCCTGCTACGACCCGCAGATGGTCGAGCTGAACGTCCCGCTGCTCGGCGCCGAGCGCACGACGACCCAGTACCCGTTCGCCTCCCTCCTCCGCTCCGGCGCCCACCTCTGCGCCGGGTCGGACTGGCCGGTCACGAGCCCCGACCCGTGGCTCGGCATCCACGTCGCGGTCAACCGCCGCGTGCCGTCGTGGCACCCGGACCACAACCCGGAGGCCTTCCTCCCGAGCGAGAGCATCACCCTCGCCGACGCCCTGCGCGCCTACACCAGCGGCGCCGCACGCATCAACGGCCGCGACGACCTCACCGGGTCGATCGCGGTCGGCAACTGGGCCGATCTGGCCGTCGTCGACCGCGACCCGTTCGCCCACCCGGCCGACACGATCGCCGACACCCGCACCATCGAGACCTTCGTCGCCGGGGAGTCCGTGTACGCGGCCCTCCCCGTGCCGAGCTGACGGTCGCGCCCCGCACAGCACACCCCCAAGGAGACAGCACCATGAGAAATCGCACCCTCACCGTCCTCGCCATGGCCGCCGTCGCCGCCGTGCTCACCGGCTGCTCCAGCGGCGCCGCGGGCAGCGCGGACCGGCAGACCGCGCTGACCGACCTGACCATCGAGAAGTCGAGCGCCGCCGCCGAGCTGCTGCCCGCCGACATCCAGAAGGCCGGCAAGCTCGTCGTCGGCGTCGACCCGACCTACGCGCCGAACGAGTTCAAGGACAAGGACGGCGCGCCCATCGGCTGGGAGATCGACCTGATCGACGCCGTCGCCGCCAAGCTGGGCGTGAAGACGGACTACCGGGTCGCCAAGTTCGACAACATCGTCCCGAGCATCCTGGGCGAGAAGTACGACATGGGCCTCGGCGGCTACTACGACACCAAGAAGCGCCAGGAGACGCTCGACATGGTCGACTTCTTCACCGCCGGCAACCAGTTCGCCTCGCCCGCCGACAAGCCGATCAGCGACGAGCTCGACGTCTGCGGCCTGAAGGTCGCCGTGCAGAACGGCGGCTCCGCGCCGCTCGTCTACCTCCCCGAGGTCGACAAGAAGTGCGAGGCGGCGGGCAAGGAGAAGGTGACGCAGCTCGGCTACGACACCCAGGACGACGCTACGGCGGCCGTCACGCTCGGCCGCGCCGACGCCATGGTGGCCGACTCCCCCGTCATCGGCTACGCGGCCAAGCTCAGCAAGGGCAAGCTGGTCACCTCCCCGATCTACGACCCGCTGCCCTCCGGCACCCCGGTGAAGAAGGACCGCGGCCAGTTCGCGGAGGCGATCCTCACCGCGCTGCAGGACCTCCAGAAGGACGGCACCTACACCACGATCCTCACCTTCTGGGGCGTCGAGAACGGCGCGCTCGACACGATGCAGATCAATGGCGCGACCGAGTAGCGCTCCCGAGGCCGGCACCGCCACGCGCGGTGCCGGCCGCCGGCGCTCCACCGCCCCCGGCCTCCACCCCGTCACCGGAGCACCCGCGATCCGCTCCACCCCGGTGCGGCACCCCTGGCGCGCCGTCGCCGGAGTGGTGATCGTCCTCGCGCTGGTGCTGTTCGTGATCGACGCCGGCCGCCGCGAGGCGTACGACTGGAGCGCGTTCGCGCAGTACCTCTTCGACCCGCGCATCGTGCAGGCCGCCGGGGTGACCCTGCTGCTCACCGTGCTGTCGATGGCCATCGCCGTCGCGCTCGGGGTGCTCCTCGCCGTCATGCGGCAGAGCCCGAACCCGATCCTGCGCTGGGCGTCCGGCGTCTTCATCTGGATCTTCCGCGGCACGCCCGTCTACGTGCAGCTGGTGTTCTGGGGCCTGCTGTCGACCATCTACAAGACGATCGAGATCGGCATCCCGTTCCAGCAGCCCTGGCTGGTGTTCGAGAGCATCGACCTCTTCGACGTGTTCTGGATCGCCGTGTTCGGCCTCGCGCTCAACGAGGCCGCGTACATGGCCGAGATCGTGCGGGCCGGCCTGCTCTCGGTCGACGAGGGGCAGCGGGAGGCGTCCAGCGCCCTCGGCCTCACCCGGGCGCAGACGATGCGCAAGATCGTGCTCCCGCAAGCCATGCGCGTCATCATCCCGCCGACCGGCAACGAGGTCATCTCCATGCTGAAGACGACCTCGCTCGTCACCGCGGTGCCGTTCAGCCTCGACCTCTACACGCGGTCGCGCGACATCTCCGCCGAGACGCTCAACCCCATCCCGCTGCTGCTGGTCGCGTCGGTCTGGTACCTGGCGTTCACCTCGCTCATGATGATCGGCCAGCACTTCCTGGAGCGCCGCTTCGCCCGCGGCTTCGACCAGCGCGGCGGAGGCCACCTCCCGGAGCCGATGCCCGAGACCGCGGCGGTCGCCGCGACCGATGCCGCCCCCACCCAGACGGAAGGAGCGGGACGATGAGCGACACCGCCGCCCGGCCCATGGTCCGCGCCGAGGACGTCCACAAGGCGTACGGCGACCACCACGTGCTCAAGGGCGTCTCGCTCGACGTGCACCAGGGGGAGGTCGTCTGCGTGATCGGGCCGTCCGGCTCCGGCAAGTCGACCTTCCTGCGCTGCATCAACCATCTGGAGGGCATCGACGGCGGCCGCATCCTGGTCGACGGCTCCCTCATCGGGTACCGTCAGGCGGGCGACCGGCTGCACGATCTGAAGCCGAAGGAGGCCGCGGCCCAGCGGCGCGACATCGGGATGGTGTTCCAGCGGTTCAACCTGTTCCCGCACCTGTCGGTGCTCGAGAACGTGACGACCGCGCCGATCCTGGTCGGCGGCCAGAAGCCCGACCGGGCGGCGGCGCGCGCCCGCGAGCTCCTCGACAGGGTCGGGCTCGCGGCGAAGGCCAACGCCTACCCCGGCCAGCTCTCCGGCGGTCAGCAGCAGCGCGTGGCGATCGCCCGCGCGCTGGCCATGGACCCGAAGCTCATGCTGTTCGACGAGCCGACCTCCGCCCTCGACCCTGAGC
>JAEWDJ010000233.1 GCA_023390155.1 Actinomycetes bacterium
CCCCCAGCACCTCGAAGCCGATCAGCCGCCCCGCCGCGTCGTACTCGGCGTCGACGTAGCCGCCGGCGGCGACGCCCGACACCGGGCCGCGGGCGGTGGTGGTCGCCGGTGCGCCCTCGTCGAACAGGAGGTGCGCCACATCCAGCTCCGGGTCGTAGACGATGCGCATGTCCCGACGCTACGGGGCGTGGACGGGCGTGTCGTCGGACCGTCGTACCACCTCGCGGGTCCCCCTCCAGACGGACGCCGGCCGATCCGCGACACCCCGGCACCGCTGCCACGGATGTCGGTGGTGCGGCGCAGAATCGTCGGCATGAGGACCTTGGAGATTTGCGAACGGTGCGACGGGACGGGCGCCGACCCGCTGCAGCACAGCGAGGAGATCACCGTGTGCGTGGACTGCTCCGGCGACGGCTGCCACGTGACGTACTACGCCGAGCTCGAGGCCACCGCCTAGCTCGCACCCGGGGCCACAACCTCCGTTTGTGGCCCCACAACCGCGCGGCGGTGGCGTGGACCGGCCCGGGCAGGCGAAGCTCGATGGAATGAACGTCTCCCCCGTCAGCACCCTCCCGAGTCGTCTCGCCACCCGCGGTGTCGAGGTCGCCCCCGGCGTCGGCATCACCGTGGTCATCGCCGTCGTCGCGACCGGGATTGCGCGGCTCGTCCCGGCGCTGGGCAGCGCGCTCCCGGCGCTGATCATCGGCGTGCTGGTCGCCCTCGTCCGCCGCCCCGGCGGCCGGCTCGCGCCGGGCGTGGCGTACTCCGGCAAGTTCCTGCTCCAGCTGGCGGTGGTCCTGCTCGGGGTGCAGCTGTCGCTCTCCAGCATCCTCGTCGTGGGCGTGGAGTCCCTCCCGGTCATGCTGAGCTCGCTGGCGGTGTGCCTGCTCGCCGCCTGGCTGATCGGCCGCCTGCTGCGCATCCCGTCGCGCGAGCGCACCCTGATCGGTGTCGGGACGGGCATCTGCGGGGCCTCGGCGATCGCCGCCGTCTCGCCCGTCATCGGCGCCACGAGCGCCGAGATCGCCTACGCGGTCTCGACGATCTTCCTCTTCAACGCCATCGCCGTGCTGGTCTTCCCCTACATCGGCCACGCGCTCGGGATGGACCCGCACACCTTCGGCCTGTTCGCCGGCACCGCGGTCAACGACACGAGCTCGGTCGTCGCGGCGGCGAGCCTGTTCGCGACCTCGGCGCTCGGCTTCGCGGTCGTCGTCAAGCTCGTGCGCACCCTGATGATCATCCCGATCAGCATCGTCCTCGCCGTCGCAGAGAACCGTCGCCGCAACGCGGGCATGCCGATGACCGTGCGGCGCGCGGTCGGCCTGGTTCCGTGGTTCCTGGTCGGCTTCATGCTGGTCGCCGTCGCCAACACGTTCGTGCCCATCCCCGCCGGTGTGCACGACGGACTCGTGACGGCCAGCGTCTTCCTGGTCTCGGTCGCCCTCGCCGGCATCGGCCTCTCCACCGACGTCGCCGCCATCCGCCGGGCCGGCTGGCGCCCGCTGCTGCTCGGCGCGACCCTGTCGACCCTGGTCGCGGCGACGAGCCTGCTGGTGATCTGGGCGACCGGCCTGCTGTGAGCGCGGCTCAGGCGCCCCATCCCGGCGTGGCCCGGAAGGCGTTGACCGCCGTGTCGATCACGACCTCCGCCTCGCGTCCCGAGTCGAGGACGGTGTTCCGGGTGGACGCCGGATCGACGACCACCGCCAGCACCGGGAGGTCGTCCGAGGCCGACGTGGTGAGCAGCGCGTCCACCTGGGCGGCGTAGGCCGAGTCCCCCGAGCCCGCGCGCACGTCCTTCGCCACGACATGGTTGGCGACGATGTGGTTGCCGGTGCCCGACGCCACGCGGATGACGACCGGCGTCGCTCCGGCCGGGCGGACGGCGGCCGCGTCGAGCACGGCCGAGAAGTGGTTGCCGACGACCGTGTTGTCGCTGCCGTCCACGCGCAGCAGCCCCGTCTCGTCGTCCCGCCCGTTGTCGACGCCCTGGAACGGCGTCCACGGCTCGCGGTCGCGCAGCAGGTGGTTGGAGGCCACCAGGTTCTCCGAGCTGCCCCCGTCGAGCAGCAGCATCCCCGGGTAGAACGAGTGGAGGCGGTTGCTGGAGACGCTCGAGCGCGTCACCCCGCTCAGGTGGATGCTGCTCGCGCCGCGCGGGAACACGTTGTTGGCCGTGATGAGCAGGCCGCCGTGGTTCTCCGCATAGACGGAGTGCCCGCGCGGTCCGGCGCCGATCAGGTTGTCGGTGATCTTGCACGCCTGACCCCACCCGCGCAGCTCGATGCAGCTCCCGCACTCGGCGATGAAGTTGTCGTGGATGGCGAGGGCGTCGGCGTGGTGGATGGTCACGGCGTGCTCCAGGTAGACGAAGCCCATCCCGGTGATGCGGAACGAGTCGTTGGCGCCGGCGACGTGGATGCCCGTCTTGCCGTTGACATAGGTGTTCGCGGGCAGGAGGTCGGTCCCGTCGGCCTCGAAGCGCAGGCCGTCGATGCAGAAGTCGACGAACTCGACCGAGCTGATCCGCGGGTCGCCGGCCCGGTCGACCAGGAAGGCCGCGCCGTCCGCCTCTGCGCCGCCCGCACCGACAGGGAGGTCGACCAGGATCCTGCTGCCGCCGGGCCACAGCTCGTGCAGGTCGCCCCACTCCGCCTGGGGCACGTTGAAGCGGATGCTCGAGGAGGTGAACCCGTGCCCGGCACCCTGGATGCGCAGGAAGCTGATGTCGATCACGACCTGGGTGCGGAGGCGGTAGTCGCCCGGCGGCAGGACGATGACCGCGCCCGGCCTGCCGCCGTCGGCGGTGACCGCCTGGCGGCTCTTCACATCCGCGATGATGCTGTTGATCACCTCGCCGACGTCCTCGCGCGGGTCGCCGACGGGCCACGTCGTCACGTCGTACCGGGTGGTGCCTGACATTCGTCGTTCCTTCGTTCGATGCGGGCGCGCTGGTCAGCCGGCCCGGAGGTCGTCGAGCGTCGGCAGGTCGGCGCCCGGGCGGGAGA
>JAEWDJ010000507.1 GCA_023390155.1 Actinomycetes bacterium
ACGCACGACGGCGGCGGTCCGGTCGATCGATCGGACGAGGCGGCGCGAGCGCGCGGCGGCCAGCTCGGCCTCGGCCGAGCCCAGGCGACCCTCGAGGTCTGCGGACCGGGCAGCCTCGCGGCGGGCAGTCGCTACGGCCACGCGCACTGCCGCGATCGTGCTGTCGGGTTCCGTGAGCGCCACGTCGTCGTCCCCTTCGAGCCCCACGAGCACCTCATCGCGCCGGAACGCCGGCCCCGCGAGCTCCTCGGGAGTGGGGCTCACTGCGACGTAGACGGCGTCCGTCATCGGCGAGTCACCATTGCGGCGTCGCTGCTGGAGCATCGAGCGCGCCGGCAGCCGCAGCACCTCCACCACGTCCTGATCGACGGGAAGGTCCGCTCCCGGTCGCCGTGCCGTCCGCGTCGTAGGATCCACCCAGTCCCCGAGCGCGCGCTGATCCTCCGGGTCGCGGCCGTCGCGGTGGACGAGGCGTCCGAAGCCGGACCCCTCGGCCGCGGCGGGTCCCGTCAACCGGACGACGGGCGCATCGATGCGGGCGACACCGCGAGGCAGGGACGCCAGCGCGTCGGACAGGCGCAGTGACCGGTCGGTCGGGACCCAGAACTCGCCGATGCTCGCGTCGAGCACCCAACCGTCATCCTCGGGCGACCAGTGCGTCCGGAGCTCCACCCCGGGATCCGTGAGGAGGCTCCCGAGCCTCGTTCGGAGTCGGGCGTCTTCTGCGGCGTCGATGACGATGACACGGTCGACCCCCTGCTGCCGGTGGAATCCGACGGAGGCGGCGACGATGTCGGCATCGCCTGCCGCCGCATGGATGGCGAGAGTGATCGTCATCGGGAACCGTCAGCTGTGTGCGCCGTGGCGTTCGCCGAGATCGACGGCCTCCGGTTCTGCGTGCACCATACCGACGGCCAACTCGTAGTAGGGGACGTCGAACGACACCACTTGCGGCAGATCGTGGATGTGACGACCCGCCAGATCCATGAGGGAGGCGTTCACGAAGTACTTGCCTGTGCCGAAGCGGACGTCCTTGAAGGTGAAGCGCAACGTGCGTTCCGCGCGGAGCGTCGCGAGCTCGAGCCCGATGCGCTTCGTCGTGGTGCCGTAGACCGCTTGACCCAGGGTGTTGTCGATCTGGACGGCGCCCATCCAGTCGTCGAGGCCCTCGAAGTGCTCGACATCCATCTCGACGACGAGGTCGGACCCCGGTGCCACCTCGTCGCCGGGCGCTCCACCCGCGGGGTACGCCCGGACCTCGCGGATCAATCCGCTTCCCATGATGTCGTCGGGGTTCTCGCCCTCCGCCTGCCGGCGCTCCTCCAGGTTCTCGCGGAGAAGCGCGACGCCCTCGTTGGGCTCCCCGGCGTAGGTGACCTCGCCCTTCTCGAGCAGGATCACCCAGTCGCAGAGCTCGGTGATCTGGCCGAGTGAGTGCGACACGACGATGATCGTGCGCCCCTGCTCCTGGAAGGAGCGGATCTTGTCGAGGCACTTGCGCTGGAACGCCTCGTCTCCGACCGCGAGGATCTCGTCGACCAGGAGGATGTCGGGATCGGTGTGCACCGCGACCGCGAAGGCCAGGCGGACGTACATTCCCGACGAGTAGAACTTCACCTGCGTGTCGATGAAGTCGGCGATCCCGGAGAAGGCGACGATCTCGTCGAACCGTGCCTCGGTCTCCTTGCGCGACAAGCCGAGGATCGATGCGTTGAGATAGACGTTCTCGCGCCCGGTCAGATCGGGATGGAAGCCGGCGCCGAGCTCGAGGAGGGCGGCGATGCGGCCACGATGGCTCACGGTCCCGCTGGTGGGTTCCAGGATGCCGCCGATCACCTTCAGAAGCGTGCTCTTGCCCGACCCGTTGTGTCCGATCAGGCCGACGGTCGTTCCCGCCGTGATACGGGCGGTCACGCCCTTGAGCGCCCAGAAGTCCTCGCGGTGGCGGCGCCCGCGGCCCAGGCCGACGAGCCGCTCCTTGAGGGAGTTGTCCTTGCGGACGACGAACCGCTTGGTCACGTCGTCGATCATGATGATCTCGGGCGCCACCTCGTCGGCCGGTGCGCTGGTGGAGGAAGTCATGCTGTCCGTCATCGCTCTCTGATCACAGCTCCTGCGCGAAATTGCCCTGCAGGCGCGCGAACACCCGCTGGAAGCCGACCAGCATGATCAGCCCGATCGCGATGGCGATCAGCATGCGCGGGAGCAGCCAGTCCGGGGACGGCACGCTCTCTCCACTGATCCACATCGCCTTCTGGAACCCGAGGACGGCGAGCGTGATCGGGTTGTCCGTGTAGATGTCCAGCAGGATCCCGTTGCCGATGGCGTTCTGCACGGTGCTCCACGGGTACACGATGGGCGACGCCCACATGAGGATCATCAGGCCGACCTCGACGAGGTACTGGATGTCGCGGAGGTAGACGTTCACCGCCGAGAGCAGGATCGCCAGCGCTGTCCCGAAGATGACGATGATCAGGAACGACGGGATGAGATAGAGGATCTCGACGTGCCAGGGGAACTTCATGAGGATCAGCGTGGCGATGACCAGGATCCCGAACTGGATCAGGAAGTTGAACATCGCGGAGCCGACGCTTGCGAGCGGGAAGATCTCTCGCGGAAGGTAGATCTTCTTGATCAAGCCGGCGTTCCCGACGATCGAGGAAGTCCCGCCTGAGACGATCTCGCTGAAGAGGGCGTACGCCGTCAGACCGGTGAAGACGTAGATGGCGAAGTCGGGTGTCCCCCGCGCCGCACCCAGGAAGCGGCCGATGACCACGTAGTAGATGACCAGCTGCGTCAGCGGTCGCACCAGCGACCAGACGAAGCCGAGCGAGCTGTCCTTGTATCGGGCTTTCAGGTCGCGCCGCACGAGCAGGCCGAGCATCTCCCGCTGGCCGAGGATCTCGCGGAGGGCGGACCATGTGCCGCCGAGCGCACCCGCCGTCGGACCATTGCGGACGAAGGAGGTGTCGGCGAGCGCGGCGAAGCGCGCCTCGCGCATCTCGTGATCGGTGAGTCTTTGACTGGCCATAAGCAGACCAAGCATAGCCCGGCGCCGCCTGTATCCAGCCTGAGCGCTCTGTACCCCTCCTCAGGGTCGGCGGCGCTCAGTGCCCGGGGAGCCTCCGGCTCACGGCATCGCTCAGCCGCACGATCTTGCGGGCCTGCATCGCGCTGAGCTCGTCGTGGAGGCGCGCCTCGCGCGCCTCGACCGCGCGAACGTCTTCGAGCAGTCCGTCGATACGGTCCTTGGCTTCGTCGATGTACCCGAGGAGTTCCGCCTCGCGCGCGTCTGCGGCGGCGCGCGCGAGCAGGCCGTCCCGCTCCTGGGCGGCGATCACCTCTCCCCAGCGGCGGGCCCCGGCGAGCTCCACCGGGTCGAGCGGCACATCCGCCACAGGAGACGGGAACGCGTCGGCGACGCGAAGATCCGTGACGAAATCTCCGGAGCGGAGTCCCTCGGCCCGCTCCTCCTCGCCGGGATGGCGGATCACGTAATAGGCGAAGAGCGCGCCCGCAGCGAATCGCTTGTACTCGCGCATCCCGTGGTGGTTCGGACTGGGGAGCAGCTCCGGATTCGACTCATATGCCCGCCCGGACTTCTCGACCTTCGCCTCGAACTGCGCCCACGAGCGCCAGGGCAGGTGGAGCACCTCCAGCTCGAGCCCCTCCGGCACCTCGCCCTCCCCGTGGAGGTTCACGAAATGGTTCCCCTGGGCCACCTCGACCTCCGCCGAGCCCACGTGGACCGCGTCCGGAGTGGCGTGGGCGTGGATGCCGAGAGCGTTCATG
>JAEWDJ010000289.1 GCA_023390155.1 Actinomycetes bacterium
CCAAGGTCGGCTACGGATCGGCCATCGCGACCGCCATGTCCATCGTCATCTTCCTCGTCGCGGGCGTCATGCTCTGGCTCCAGCGACGCAGCGCCCGAGAGGAGGCCGCCGCATGACCGCACCGACCATCGAGCTGCGGGAGGGGTCGACCCGCGAGACGGGACCGCGCCCGCCGGCGCGCGCACCGCCCGGAGGAGGCGCGCCCGGCCGCTCCGCTGGGTCGTCCTCGCCGCGGCCGTGCTCATCGCGCTGGTGATGCTCGCACCGCTCGCGCTGCTCGTGCTGAACGCCTTCAAGACCGGCGGCGACTACTCGGCCCACGGGCCGCTCGCGCTGCCCACGACGTGGAGCCTGCAGTCGTTCCAGGACTACCTCGACCGGGTGGACTTCCTCCGTGCGCTCGTGAACTCGGTCGTCATCGCGACGCTCGTGGCGCTGCTCGGGACCCTGGTCTCGCTGCTGAGCGCGTACGCGATCGGCGTCGGCCGGGTGCGGGGGAGCACGGCGCTGCTCGCGGTGTTCCTGCTCGCGACGATGCTCCCGCAGGAGGCCCTCATCTACCCGCTGTTCTACGGAGCGCAGGCCACGGGGACGTTCAACACCGTGTGGAGCGTCATCATCGTGTTCACCGTGCTCCAAGCCGCCTTCGGCACCTACCTGCTGTCGAGCGTGATGTCGACGCTGCCGCCGTCGCTGCTGGAGGCGGCGGCGCTCGACGGCGCCGGCCGCTGGCGCATCCTCTGGTCCGTCGTCTATCCGGTGATGCGACCCACCCTCTCGGTGCTGATGGTGTTCTTCTTCGTCTGGACGTGGAACGAGTTCTACATCCCGCTCATCCTGCTCTCCGACCAGTCGGTCCAGACCGTCCCGATCGCGCTCGCGACCCTGCAGGGCCAGAACTCCATCGACATCACCTCCCTGAACGCCGGCTCCCTGCTGTCCCTGCTGCCGACGCTCGTCTTCTTCGTCATCTTCCAGCGCACCCTGAGCCGCGGCGTGACCGTCGGCTCCGTCAAGTAACCCCCAGAAACCGAGGAGAACCGTGCTTCCCACCCTGTCCGACCTGTTCGCCGCCGACGGCGTGAGCTCCCGCTCCATCAACGCGGAGAACCCGACCGGCGAACCCGGCAGAGCCGCAGCGGCCGCCTCGCACCTCGGCCCCGGCCGCAAGGGCAGCGCCTACCTCCCGCTCCCCGCGGGCGGGAGCCTGACCCTGGCCGACATCGAGGGGCCCGGCGTCATCCGCCACATCTGGATCACCGTGCCGGACCGCACCGACGGCGGGCCCTTCGTGCTGCGCGACCTGGTGCTGCGGATGTTCTGGGACGACGAGGAGCAGCCGTCGGTGGAGGCGCCCCTCGGCGACTTCTTCTGCAACGGCTTCGCCGCCCGCGCACTGGTCACCTCGGAGCCGATCGTCGTGGCGCCGACCGGGGGGATGAACTCCTACATCCCGATGCCGTTCCGCCGGCGGGCGCGCATCGTGCTCGACAGCCAGCACCCCGCCTCCATCGACCACGTCTTCTTCCAGGTCGACTACACCGTCGGCGACGACGTGCCCGCGGGGACGCCGACCTTCCACGCGCAGTGGCGGCGGTCGAACGCGACGACGGCGCTCGGGGAGGACCATGTCATCCTCGACGGCGTGACCGGCCGCGGCCGCTTCCTCGGGGCGTACATCGGCGTGGCGGCGCTCTCGCGCTACTGGTGGGGCGAAGGGGAGGTGAAGTACTTCATCGACGGGGACACCGACCTGCCCACCCAGTGCAGCACGGGATTGGAGGACTACGCCGGCGGGGCGTGGGCGTTCCAGGACGAGCTGCGGACCGAGCCGGAGCCCGTGCCGATCACCTTCAGCGCCCCCTACTGCGGCTACCCGTTCTTCAGCACCCGCGACCGCACCGGGGCGGCGACGTTCATCCAGTCCACCGCGCCCATGCACGCGCTGTACCGCTGGCACCTCCCCGACCCGGTGTGGTTCCGGCACGACTTCCGGGCGACGGTCCAGCAGATCGGGGTCTGGGACAAGGGACTCTTCGAGCGGACGGACGACATCTTCTCGGTCGCCTACTGGTACCAGACCGAGCCGCACGGCGCCTTCCCGCAGCTGCCCGGCGCCGCCGGTCGCGTGCCGCGCTGACGGACGGAGCCTGTCCGTCGCCGCGGTGAGGTGCGAAGCTGATTGCATGGCTCGGATACCAGAGACCGGCCGGCTCGCCGGGCAGACGCTGGTCGACGCGCTCAGCGCGCACGACGAGACGATCGACGCCGACGCCCGGGAGGCCGCCGCGAAGCTCGCCCTGCAACGGCTCCGCGACATCGACGCGGTCACGGTCTCGTACGACGAGGAGACCGGCCGGGTCGACGTCGACGTCTCGCATCTCGTCTCTCCGGCGGTGATGGCGCTGGTGTGGCTGGCGGGCCGGCTGTCGGAGGCGACGGGGCAGACCCGCGACGAGATCTGCGCCGATCTGCGGGAGTACTTCGACCAGGCCTGATCCCGGCCCGACCGGGGTAGGGTGACCGCGACGAAAGGGGCCCCGATGCCGCAGTACGCCGTCCTCATCTACACGGCCGACTCCGCCCACGCGCCGGATGCCACGCCGGACGAGCTCGCCGAGCCGAACGGGCACGGCGACGCGCTCGCCGCCTCGGGCGCGATGCGCGCCGCCTATGCTTTCACGCCGCGCGTCTTCGCCCGGTCGGTGCGGGCGGGCGGGGTGACCGAGGGACCGTTCGTCGACGCGCGGCAGGTCGTCGCCGGCGTGTACGTGCTCGAGGCCGACGACCTGGACGCGGCATTGGCCATCGCGGCCACCAACCCCGCCATCCGCGGGGACGGCGGGGTGGAGGTGCGGCCGATCCACAGCGGAGGCGTGGTCGGCTGACGCTGCGGATCGGCGGCGGCTCAGGCCGCCGACCGGTCGAGGGGCGGGCGGCGGCGCAGGGCGGGGTCGAGGATCGGCGGGGTGTCGTACTCCTGGTCCATCCGGCCGACGCCGGTGCCGGGCGGGACGATCTCGTCGATGCGGTCGAGCAGGTCGTCCGTCAGGCGCACCTCGGCCGCGGCGAGCAGGTCGTCGAGCTGCTCCGTGGTGCGGGGGCCGATGAGCGCCGCGGTCACGCCCGGGTGGGCGATGACGAAGGCCAGGGCGAGGTGGGTCAGCGGCAGGCCGGCCTCCTCGGCGAGCGGGATGAACCGTTCGACGGCGTCGATGCGCCGCTCGTCGCGCAGGGCGGCGAACATCCGGGTGCGGCGCAGGTCGCTCTCCTGCCCCCGGCGGACCCGGCCGGTGAGGAGCCCGCTCGCGAGGGGGCTCCAGATGACGGTGCCCATCCCGTAGCGCTGGGCGACCGGGAGCACCTCGCGCTCCACGGTGCGGTCGAGGAGCGAGTAGTGCGGCTGCTCGGTGCGGAAGCGCTCGAGGCCGCGGCGCTCGGCCGCCCACTGCGCCTCCACCATCTCGGACGCGGGCATGTCCGACGACCCGATGGCGCGGACCTTGCCGCTGCGGACCAGGTCGGTGAGCGCCGAGAGGGTCTCCTCGACGTCGGTCCCGGGGTCGGGGCGGTGCATCTGGTAGAGGTCGAGGTGGTCGGTCTGCAGCCGGCGCAGCGAGTTCTCGACGGCCGTCATGATCCAGCGCCGGGAGGCGCCGCGGTGGTTCGGGTCGTCCCCGATCGGGCGCGCGAACTTCGAGGCGAGGACGACGTCGTCGCGACGGCCGGCGAGCGCGCGGCCGACGATCTCCTCCGATTCGCCGTACGCGTCGGCGGTGTCGATGACGTTGATGCCGGCGTCGAGTGCGCGGCCCACCATCCGGTCGACCTCGCCCTGGTCGCTCGTGCCGAACGAGCTGAACATCATCGCGCCGAGGGCGAAGGGCGAGACCTGGATGCCGGTGCGACCGAGCGGGCGGTACTTCATGTTCTCCTCCAGACGGGTGCTCGCACCTCGGGCGCGGTAGGCTCGACTAAGCGGAACACTCGTCCGCAACTATACGGAACATTGTTCCGTTTGTCACGGAGGGAGAGCCATGGCCGTCGCAGGAGAGGCCGTCGAGGCGGTGGAGGCGGTGGAACCGGTCGAGCCGCGCCGCAAGCGCGCGGACGCGGTGCGCAACACGGAGGCGGTGCTCGAGGCGGCCAAGGCGGCGTTCGCCGAGCTGGGCGTGGACGCGCCGATGCGCGAGATTGGCGCCCGAGCGGGCGTGGGGGTCGGCACCATCTACCGCAACTACCCCCAGCGCTCCGACCTCATCATCGCCGTGTTCCGCCGCGAGCTCGACGCCACCGCGGCCGAGGCGGATCGTCTCGCGGACGCGTACCCGCCGGCCGAGGCGCTGCGCCGGTGGGCCAGGAGTCTCGCGGACTTCGTCGCCACGAAGCGCGGCTTCGCGAGCGCGCTGCACTCGGGCGACCCCGCCTACGCACCGCTGCCCGCCCAGTTCCTCGGGGTCCTCGCGCCGCGGGTGCAGCGCATCCTGGACGCGGGCGCGGTGGACGGCACGATCCGCGCCGGCATCCCCGCCCGCGACGTCATCTACGCGCTGAGCCGGCTCGCCGACACCCGCCCGGAGGAGGGGGAGGGCGACGGGACGATGATCGACGTCCTGCTCGACGGGCTCACCGGGGTGGCTGGCACGGCCGGGGTGGCTGGCACGGCCGGGACGCCGAACACGGCCGGGACGGCCGGCGCCGGCGGGGCAGGCCGCTAGCCTCGCGCGCTCAGAGGTCGCGGTCGAACAGGTCCTCCCACGTCTCGCGCCGGATCACGGCCCGGGCCGCGCCGTCGCGCGCGAAGACGACGGGAGGCCGCCGGTAGCCGTTGTAGTTGTTCGCCATGGTGTGCGTGTACGCACCCGTGGCCGGAACGGCGAGCAGGTCGCCGACCCGTGCGGCCGGCAGGCGGAGCGGGTCGATGAGCACGTCCCCCGACTCGCAGTGACGGCCGACCACGGCGACCTCCTCCGCGTCCGCGTCGTGCAGGCGGCCCGCGAGCACGGCCTCGTAGCGCTGCTGGAAGAGGGCCGCCTCCAGGTTGTCGCCCATGCCGCCGTCGACGGCGACGAAGGTGCGGGCGTCGCGCTTCACCGTGGTGACGGTGTAGAGGGTGCACGCGGACGTGTTCACCATGCTGCGGCCCGGCTCGATGATGATCTCGGCCCCGGCGGGCAGGTGCACACGGGCCGCGGCGAGCAGGGTGTCGACGTACTCGTCGACGGAGGCGGGCCGGTCGGCGGTCGTGTACCGGGCGCCGAGCCCGCCGCCGAGGTCGTAGACCGGAAAGGCGCCGAGCGCGGCGAGCGGCGCGACGGCGGCGGCCAGCTCGGCGGGGTCCATGACCTGCGAGCCGACGTGGGCGTGCACGCCGCGCAGGTCGAGCAGCGGGCTCGCCTCGATCCGGCGGATGACGCGGCGCGCGGCCGCGGGGGTCAGGCCGAACTTGGACCCCACCTGGCCGGTCTGCACGTGCGGATGCGTCGACGAGACGACGCCGGGGATGACCCGGACGAGCACGCCCTGGGGCCGCCCGGCGGGCACCAGCTGCTCGAGGCGGTCGACGTCGTCCTCGTTGTCCACGACCACGAGCCCGACGCCGGCCTCGACGGCGATCCGCAGCTCCTCCGTGGTCTTGGCGTTGCCGTGCATGACGACGAGGGCGGGGTCAACGCCGGCGCGGAGGGCGCTCAGGATCTCGCCGCCGCCGGCCACGTCCAGGCCGAGCCCCTCCTCCACCATGACCCGCTGCACGGCGGTCGCGGGGAAGGCCTTCGACGCGAACACCACGCGCGCGTTCGGGCGGCGCGAGGTGAGCGCCGTGCGGTACTCCCGCGCCCGCGCGCGCAGCGACCCCTCGTCCACGATGATCGCCGGCGTGCCGAACTCGCGCGCGAGGTCGTCGACCCGGCACCCCCCGACCACGAGCGTGCCGTCGGGTGCGACGGTCGTCCCGTCGGGGAAGAGGTCGAGGAGCGGGTGGGGCATGGCTGCGGCCTTCGGTCTGGTCGGATCGGCGGTGTCGGAGGGGGTGAGGGA
>JAEWDJ010000331.1 GCA_023390155.1 Actinomycetes bacterium
ACCCCGCTGGCGACCGCGCTGGACGACGCCGTCGCCGCCCTCCAGAAGATCCTGGCGAGCGCCTCGACCGGTAGCGGCGCGGCGACCGGCTCCGGCTCGCCCACCGGCTCGGCGGCCACGTCCACCGACGGCGGAACCGGCGGGACGGGCACCTCCGGCGCCTCCACCTCCGGCGCTTCCACCTCCGGCGGCCCGGTCAGCTCCACGACCGGCACCTCCACCACCGCTACCGGCAGCGGCGCCACGACCGGCGGCACCGCCCGCGTCGCGTCCGCCGCCACCATCGTCGCGGACAACGCCGCGATCGAGGCCGCCCGGGCCGCCCTCGCCCTGGCCCAGAGCAAGCTCACGCTCGCGACGCTCACCAGCCCGGTCTCCGGCACGGTCGCCGCCGTCTCCCTCGCCGCCGGAGACGCCGTCTCGGCAGGCTCCAGCACCGCCGTCATCTCGGTCATCGGCGCCGACGGCTTCGTCGTCGAGTCCTCGGTCGGGCTCAGCTCGGTCACCTCGCTGAAGGTCGGGCAGACGGTCGCCGTCACCGTCGCCGGCTCCACGAAGGCCCTCGCCGGCACCGTGAGCGCGATCGGGCTCGTCGACACCGCGACCGACTCGTCGACCCCGAGCTACACCGTCACCACCGCCGTCACGGACACCAAGGCCGACCTCCTCGACGGAGCGAGCGCCAGCGCCGTCGTCACGATCGCGGAGACCGGCGACGTCCTCACCGTCCCGACCTCCGCCCTCCACCGCGACGGCACCACCTACACGGTCGACGTGCTGAAGGACGGCGCCTCCGTCCCGACGACCGTCACGGTCGGCGCCACGGGCGCCGACCGCACGGAGATCACGAAGGGCGTGTCCGCCGGCACCGAGGTCATCCTCGCCGACCTCACCTCGACGACCACGGGCGACAGCACCAGCACATCCCGTACCTCCGGAGGACTGAGCGGCCTGGGCGGCCAATCCAGCACCTCCGGCTTCCCGGGCGGACAGGGCGGCCCTCCGGCCGGCTTCACCGGAGGCGCCCCCAGCCGCGGCTGACCACCGCGCGGCACGCGAGCGGCGGACGCGAGAGCTGGGGCTCGCGTCCGCCGCTTCGTGTGAGGCCGCCTCGGATCGTCCACCGTGAAGGCGACTCCGCGTGCGGCCGCTCTCATCGGCTCGCCAGCCACCCGATCACCTGAACCAGCAACGCGATCTCGATCCCGACGATCACGACCCCCGCCAGGACCGAGGCGGCGCACACGAACCAGATCAGGGTCTGCCGATTCGCGAGGGGACCGAGCATCCTCCGTTCGAGTTCCTTGTTCTTGCGGGTGACGAGGAGTCTCAGCAACGACCCGATGGCACCGATCGCGGCCGCCACCAGGCCTATGCCAGCCCCAGCCTTCCCGCCGAGGTCCGCACGATACGGCGCACGTCCTCCTCGACGCCCTCGTGCAACGCCGCGGGCGCGAGCAGCGCACGCGCGATCCCTTCGAACTCCGCCCGGCCGTCCCCGACGTACGCGGCGCATGGACTGCCCCGCGTGGCCTAAGCCAGCAGTTTCACAACGCCCTCGAGCACCCTCATCCCATACGAGCCGATCAAAGGGCCGGCCAGGAGAAGCGCCACCACCGAACCGATGGCGGTCAGCGCGATCAGGTGCTCCCAGAACATCTCCCGCTCCTGCGCCGCACTGAACCGCCTCCACCGGCCGGGCGGAACGGGCGGCAGATGCTTGGCGAGGACCATCGTGGTCGCCCAATGGGTCGACGTTCCCAGCAGCACGCACAGCACGATGACGATGGGCAGCGGACAATCTCCGGCAAGGAGAGAGTCCATCACGCCTCCACGAACGTCAGTACGATCCAGATCGAGAACGCTACGGCGCCGACGACGGTGACGAGCGCCATCACCACCCCGACCGCGATCACCCCACCGACCAGAAGCCGTCGCGCCGACCGCGGATCATCGAGCACACCGACCCTCCGGTGACCCGGTCGATCCCGGGCTCTCGCAACGAGGGCGATCGTCACGCCGGCGGCGGAAGCGCCGACGAGAGCGCACCACGAGAGGACGATGAAGAACCAGGCGACGGGGATCACGAGGTCACCGTTCCAGGATCGTGGCGTTCAGCATCGCCACCCGGAACAGAACCGGCATCGCGAAGACGGCGAGCAGCACGACGAGAACGCCGCCGAGGGCGATGAGCGTTCCCCAGACGACCCGCCGCGCCCGCCGCATGTCGACCTCTCCGACCACGGTCTCCCCGTCCCGCCGCCAGCGGATGATGAAGCTCAGCGCGGCGATGCTGAGAGCCGAGGTGATGAGCCCGCCGAGCGCGAACGCCAGGATCTGAGCGGCGAAACCGTCCATCACCGCGTCCCGGCGAAGCGTGCGTTCGGCCAGGGGATGATCGACGGGACGGCGGCGCGGGTCAGGTTCGCCATCCCCGCGATGGTCGAGTCGAGTGTGGCGAGGAGGCTCAGCAACGAGCCGATGACACCGATCGCGGCCGCCACCAGGCCTACGATCGCCACACCGATGCCGGCGACGGTGCCCAGGCTCCCCACGCTCGCAAGCAGAGCGAGCGCGCTGCCCACCAGCACGACGACCGCGACCGTCACCTGCGACACGAAGGCCTCGAGCGCGTCGGCCAGGCCGCGCATGGTCGTGGAGATCTGGCCCGAGTACTCCGCGACCCGTTCCACAGAGGTGCTCTGCCCCTCGATCGCCATCCGGTAGAGCTCCGCCCCGGCGCCCGTCCACGCAGACTCTCGCGCCGCCTCCAGCGCGTCCATCCGGATCTGCGGCACCAGCTCGCCCACCGGTTTCCCCACACGCGCATCCATCTCGTCCGCCGCCGCCCGCAGCCCCCACGGCGTGCCCGCAGCGTCGACCAGCTCCTCTGCGGTGTCGAGCTGCTCCCGGAGTTGTCCCGTGGCGCTGTGCAGCAGCCCCACCAGCCGTTCCACCATCCAGTCCTTCGTCAAGGCGGGCAGCGGCGCCAGCGTGCGGTCCGCGTAGACGGCGAACCGGATGGCGCCGGGGCCTCGGGCGTCGACGGCGGTCAGGAGGCGGCGGCCCGCGGCGATGAGCTCACGGGTCGGGCGATAGTCCGCGGAGGTCATGCCAGCCCCAGCCTTCCCGCCGAGGTCCGCACGATACGGTGCACGTCCTCCTCGACACCCTCGTACAACGCCGCGGACGCGAGCAGCGCACGCGCGATCCCCTCGAACTCCGCCCGGCCGTCCCCGACGTACGACGCCAGCGCGCGGGTCCCGTCGACGACCGCGTACAACACCGCGGCGGCCCCCGGCACCAGCCCGAACGCCGTCGCGGTCAGCCGCACCTCCGCCCCTTCCCCGATCACCCTCAACTCCTCCGCCCACACGCCCCACCGCCGGGTCGCGTCGTCTCGCAGGGCCTGCACGTCCACGTCGAAGTCGTCGGTCACCGCACGCTCCCGTCGAACCGGCCCACCGAGTCGCTCGCCACAGCCGCCGCCCGCGCGAGCGGCACCACCTCGTCGCACAGCGTCTGCGATCGGGCGCCGCGGAGCGCGCCGTGGTCGAAGGCCACCCGCACGACCAACCCCTCCCGCGCGGTCACCGCTGCTGTGCGGCGCTCGTTCGCCCGCACGGCCTCCCGCGGCGCGTCGCCCAGCATCGCGTCGGCCAGGGCGATCAGGCGCTCGGGCCCGTCCGCGATCGGGAATCCGCCGCCGGCCAGCGACAGCAGGATCTCGCCCTGGAGGGCGTAGC
Source organism: Actinomycetes bacterium (assembly GCA_023390155.1). Taxonomy (GTDB): domain Bacteria; phylum Actinomycetota; class Actinomycetes; order Actinomycetales; family Microbacteriaceae; genus Leifsonia. Next base: position 3,747 of record JAEWDJ010000331.1, read on the forward strand.
TGTGGACCGACCGCTCGCCGGTGTAGATCAGCCGGGCGAGGAGTCCGGACTCGTCGAAGTGCGCCTCGACCAGGCGGCGCGCCGAGTCTGCACCGAGTCCACCTGGTCCTCCGGGCCCACCGGATGCAACGGGAGCGCCGGGGATCGCGCCCACCTGCGCGAGGAGGCCGCTCGCGTTCGCCCGCAGTTCCTGCGCGCGCCGCTCGGCCTCGCGCAGCCGTGCCGTCAGATCCTTCCCGGTCACCACAGCGCGGTCACCGCCGCCTGCGTCTCGCGGTAGCGTCCGACGGCGTCGGTCGCGGTATCGGCCGCCTCGGCGAGAGCCGCGTTCATCCGGCCGAGGGCATCCGACCACTCGCGGCGGGCGTGGGCGAACGCCCGCTCGGCCCGGCCGTCCCACGAGCGGCTGAGCGCGAGCAGCTGCCGTTCCAGCTCGTCGAGCTCGTCCTGGATCCCCCGCCGCGCCTGCCGCATCGACGCGGTCAGCGCGTCGAGGTCCCCGGGGCGCACCCGCATGGTGTGTTGCATACGGGAGACACTAGCATTTCTTACCTCGGGCTTTTAAGCCACATTTGCGCACGCGACAAGCCGGGCTGACCGCCGGGATCTCGGACGCCGCCGGCGCGCCTCAGCCCGCGGCGACCGTCCCCGCCACGGCCTCGCGCGCCTCCGCGAACGCCGTCACGCACCGCCGGATCTCCTCCTCCGTGTGCGCCGCCGACAGCTGCACGCGGATGCGCGCCTCGCCCCGCGGAACCACCGGAAACGAGAACGCCGTGACGTACACGCCCCGCCGCTGCATCTCGTCCGCGATCCGCGCCGTCGTCGCGGCGTCGTGGAACATCACCGGCACGATGGGGTGCTCGCCGGGCAGGAGGTCGAACCCGGCATCGTCCATCAGCGAGCGGAACAGCCGCGCGTTCGACACCAGCCGGGCGCGGAGGTCGTCCGACGATTCGAGCAGGTCGAGCGCCGCGAGCGTCCCGGCGACGATGGAGGGCGCGAGCGTGTTCGAGAACAGGTAGGGGCGGGAGCGCTGACGCAGCAGGTCCACGATCTCGCGCCGCGACGACACGTAGCCGCCGGACGCCCCGCCGAGGGCCTTGCCGAAGGTGCCCGTGTAGATGTCGACGCGGTCGGCGACGCCGCAGAGCTCGGGGGTGCCGCGGCCGTGCTCGCCCACGAAGCCGACGGCATGGGAGTCGTCGACGAAGACCAGCGCGCCGAACTCGTCGGCGAGGTCGCAGATCTCGCGCAGCGGGGCGACGTACCCGTCCATCGAGAAGACGCCGTCCGTGACGATGACGGTGAAGCGTGCCTCGGCCTCCCGCGCGGCCTCCAGCTGCGTGCGCAGGTCGGCCAGGTCGCGGTTGCGGTACCGGAACCGCTGCGCCTTCGAGAGCCGGATGCCGTCGATGATCGACGCGTGGTTGAGGGCGTCGGAGACGATGGCGTCCTCCGGCCCGAACAGGGTCTCGAAGACCCCGCCGTTCGCGTCGAAGCACGACGAGTAGAGGATGGTGGCCTCGGTGCCGAGGAACGACGACACCCGTCGCTCCAGCTCGAGGTGCTGCTCCTGCGTGCCGCAGATGAAGCGCACGCTCGCCATCCCGTAGCCCCAGTCGTCCAGCGCGGCCTTGGCGGCGTCGCGCAGGGCGGGGTGGTCGGCGAGGCCGAGGTAGTTGTTGGCGCAGAAGTTGAGCACCTCGGCGCCGTCGGCCGTGATCTGCGCCGCCTGCGGGCCGTGGATGCTGCGCTCGCGCTTGGTGAGGCCCGCCGCCTCGATCTCCGCCAGCTGCCCGGCGAGGTGCTCCTTGAAGCTCCCGTACATCTCAGACCTCCGTCCAATCGAGGATGACCTTGCCGCCGCCGGCCGACGCGGCCGCGGCGAAGCCCTGCTCCCAGTCCCGTGCCGGGAACCGGTCCGACACGATCGAGGCGATCGCGTCGTGCAGCGCCGTCGACGTCTGCAGCATCGCGCCCATCGCGTTCCACGTCTCGAACATCTCGCGACCGTAGATGCCCTTCAGCGTGAGCATGTGGGTCACGACGATCCCCCAGTCGACCGCGATGGGATGCGCGGGGAGGCCGAGCATCGCGATCCGCCCGCCGTGGTTCATGTTCTCGATCATCTGCGGCAGCGCGGTCGGCGCGCCGCTCATCTCGAACCCGACGTCGAAGCCCTCCCGCATCCCGAGCGCCTTCTGCGCCTCCCGGATGTCGTACCGCGAGACGTCCACGGTGAAATCGGCGCCCATCCCGTGCGCCAGCGCCAACCGCTGTGCGCTGACGTCGGTGCCGACGATGAACCGCGCCCCCACGTGCCGCGCGACCGCGATCGCCATCAGGCCGATCGGCCCGCAGCCGGTGACCAGCACGTCCTCCCCGACGACCGGGAAGGCGAGCGCCGTGTGGACCGCGTTCCCCAGCGGGTCGAACAGCGCACCCACCTCGGGTTCGATCGCACTGTGGTGCACCCAGACGTTCGTCGCCGGCAGCACCAGGAACTCGGCGAACGCCCCGTCCCGCTGCACCCCCACGCCTTGCGTGCGGATGCACATCTGGCGGCGGCCGGCGCGGCAGTTGCGGCACGTGCCGCAGACGATGTGCCCCTCGCCCGACACCAGGTCGCCCACCGCGACATCGCGCACCAGCGACCCGACCTCGACGACCTCGCCGAAGAACTCGTGCCCCGGCACCAGCGGCGCCGCGACGGCGGAGGCCGCCCAGTCGTCCCAGCGCTGGATGTGCAGGTCGGTGCCGCAGATCCCGGTGCGCAGGATGCGGATCTTCACGTCCTCCGGCCCCGCCTCGGGCTCGGGCAGGTCGCGGAACTCGAGGCCTGGTCCGGCCTCGCTCTTGTACAGGGCTTTCATCGTCGCCGTCCTCGTGGGGTGCGCGGGTGGTGTGCATCATCGCAACGGCCCGGGTGCGCGCCTCGTGAGCGCCCGCTCGGACCGAGCCCCAGCCTACGCGGTCGGGCGCGCTAGAGTCCCCTCATGAAGCGCGCTCTCATCGTGATCGACGTGCAGAACGAGTACGTCGACGGCAACCTGAAGATCTGCCACCCCGACCTCCTCACCTCCATCCCCAACATCGAGGTCGCGATGGACGCCGCCGCCGACCACGGCGCCGCCCTCGTCCTCGTCCAACACATCGAGGACGAGGACTCCCCCGTCTTCGCCCGCGGCTCCCACGGCGCCGCCCTCCACTCGTCGGTCGCCGACCGCACGCCCGACCACCTGGTGACCAAGACCGGCGTCTCCGCCTTCGCGGGCACCGACCTCGAGACCTGGCTGCGCGCGGGAGGCTATGACACCGTCGCCATCGCCGGCTACATGACCCAGCACTGCTGCGCCGGCACTGCCCGCGACGCCGCCGCCCTCGGCTTCACCGTCGAGTTCCTCTCCGACGCCACCGGCACCGTCGACCTCGTCAACCCCGCCGGCTCCATCTCCGCCGACGCCCTCCACATCAGCGTCCTCGTCACCCTCGACTCCGAGTTCGCCGCCGTCGCCACCACCGAGGAATGGACCCTCGCCGTCGAGACCGGCGACCCCCTCCCCGTCTCGAACCTCTGGGACAGCACCGGCCACTCCCGCATCCCCGGCAAGCACGAGGAACTCCACACGCTCATGCGCGACGTGCGCGCCGGGATCGACCGGGCGGTCGCGGCGGAGGAGGGACGGGAGGTCGCGGGGACGCTGTATGTGGGGCAGGGGGCGTCGGCGGTGGTTTAGGGGCGGGTTCGCGGGTCAGCCGACCATCCCGACCATGATCGAGACGGCCACGACAAGAAGCACCAGCACCGTCAGGACCGCGCCGAGATAGATGCGGAGCGCTCTCACCTCCGCTCGCCCTGCGGGCGGCTCCGGCCCGTCCGCGCGGACGCGGCGATCGAGAGCGATCCCACCCGCCAGCATCGGCAGGACGATGACCAGCAGCCCCACGATCAGGTAGCCGGACGCGGTCGGAAAGGGCGGATAGTACGGCGTCTGGACCGGCGAGTTCGGGCGGAGGTAGGCGAGTTCCACCAGGAACACGGCTCCGACTCCGCAGAGCAACAGCACCGCGAACTGCGCGAACAGCTGGTAGAGGATCCACATCCGATACTCGAAGTGCTGCAGGAATCGCGGCGGCTGTATCCGCCGGGCGAGCTGCCGCTCGACGGGCCATCCGACGAAGGTGAGCGGGAAGCCGAGCGCGACATAGCCGAGTAGGGCGATGGCGAAGGTCATGACGCCACCCATTCACCGACCTCCGAATCGGGAGGTGGGCCACGCTTCGGCGATCGCACACATCGGACTGATCACCCCACGGCCCCGGCGAGGACCGACACGGCGGCAACGAGGACCACGAGCACCGACAGGACCACCCCGAGATATCGCCGGAGCGCTTTCACCTCCGCCGCTGCGGCAGGCGGCTCCGGACCATCGGCTCGCACGCGGCGATCGAACGAGATCCCGAACGCGAGCATCGGGAGGACGATGGCGACGACGCCGACGGCGAAGTAGCCGAGAGCGGCAGGGAACGGGGCGTTCGCCGGCGCCGCGACCGGAGAGTTCGCGCGAATGGAGAGCAGGTAGACGAGGAACACGCCGCCGAGCATCGACAGCAAGAAGACGGCAGCCTGCGTGAAGAACATGAGCGCGCACCAGAGCCGGTACTCGTAGTGACGCATGAACCGAGGTGGCGGGATTCGCCGGGCGATCTCGCGATCGTAGGGGAATCCCACGAAGTTCAGCGGGAGTCCGATGAAGGTGTTCCCGAGGAGTCCGAACACGAACATCCCGATCAGCGACGATGTCATCGTGTACGTCCATCGAAACGAGAGTTCGGCCAGGCTTGAATCGATACCCCCGCGTCGGCTGCGAGATCACTCGTCCTGATCAGGTCACTTCCGATCGTGGCGGCAAGGCTGATCAGAGAGCCGAGCAGCACGATCGCGGCCGGGGCGACCGCGGCGATCGACGCCCCCAGGGTGTCCGGGAGGGTCGCTAACGCCATCAGCAGCCCCGCGGATGCTCCGACAAGGAGCACGACTTCGGTCGTCAACTGCCAGACGAACCCATCCAAATGCCCCGCCAGATCCCGGCACACCTGCGCCAGCTCCTTCGCGCTCGTCGCTATCCGTCCCACAGCCTCACCCTGCCCTTCCATCGCGGCGCGATACGCCCACGCCGCCTTGCCCGACCACGCGTCCTCCTCCGTCGCCTGCAACCCGTCGCTTCGCACGAGCGGCGCCAAATCACTCGCCCGGGCAGCGACGGCCCCGTCCAGCAGGTCCGCCAGCTCCCGCAGCGACGTCGGCGACCCCGCAGTGTCGACCGCCTCCTCGGCTGCCGCCAGCGCCTCGCGGCCGCGAGCCGTCAGCGTCCGCACGATGCCGAGCAACTCGACCGCGATCAGCTCCTGCATCTGCGCGGGAAGCGCGCGCGTCGCGGACGCCGTGCGCACCATCCAGCGCACGCCGCTCGGCGCTCGCTTCTCGACCTCGGAGAGCAGCCGGCGCCCGGACGCGATGACGTCGCGGGTGTAGCCGTAATCGCCCTGGTTGCCGCTCATCCGATGCCCAGCCGGCGGGCGGTTCGCCACGCGTCGACGCTCAGTTCACTGTCATTCTCCGCGTAGGCCGACGCCGAGCGCCCAAGGGCGTCCGCGATGCCCGCGAACTCGGTGTGGCCGGAGTCGATGTAGGCGCGGAGGGTCTGCAGACCCTTGGTGAAGGCCGTGTAGACCGTGTCGACGCCGAGCACGGTCCCGAAGATCGCGTTGTCGACGTAGGGCACGCGCTCCTCGATGCGTTCCAGTTCATCCGCCCAGGCCGTCCAGGTACGGGCGTCCGCCTGAAGGGCCGACACATCCACCGAGTAGTCGCTCATCGCGCACCTCCGAACACCCCGAGCCGATCGCTCTCGAGCTGCGCGCGGCGGATGACGGGGAGGACCTCGTCGCAGATCATCTGCGGCCGGCCGCCGCCGAGAATGCGACGGCTGATCGCCACGCCGGTGATGACGCCGAGATCAGCGGACACGGTGACCGACTCGAGGTCGTTGGTGACCTCGACCGGAGGCCGGGTATCCAGCCCATCCAGCCAGGAGTCGATGAACGGGGGCGACGCCGCCAACCCCAGCGGGATGCGGCCCACCACCGCGCGCTCGACCTCCGCCCGCAGGACCTCGTGCTCCATCGGCACGCCGTCGACGACGTCGAGCGCGACGATCAGCCCCCGTTCGTCGAAGGAGGCGCTCGCCCGCGACGCGCCCGGCGCGATCCCGTACTCGCGGCCGAGCCGGTCCAGGGCCGCCAGGGACTCGCGAATCGCCCGATCGGCGTCCTCGCCGCTCACCACAGCCCCGCCACCCGGGCCTCCGTCGCCCGGTGCGCCTCCGCCCCGCTCTCGGCGAGCGCCACCGCCTCACCGAGCACGGCGCCCATCCGCCGCAGCTCCACCGTCCACTCCGCACGCGCCCGATCGAACGCGCGCGACGCCTCCCCCGTCCACTGGCCGCGGAGCAGCCGCGCCTTCTCCTCCAGGGTCGCCAACTCGTCGGCGATGGACTGCTGGGCGCCCCTCAGCGCGGTGGCGAGGGACGCCATCCCGTCGTGCTGCACAGTGATCCGATCACGCATGCAGCCTACGGTAGCTTAAATACTAATACTTGTATTTATCCGAACGACATCGTGAGGGAGATGAGCATCCAGCCGAGGGCGCTGAGGAGGCCGACGGCCGACGCGCCCAGCGCGATCCCGGCCGGGACGGCGCCCCGGCGGCCGACGATCGCGACGATGGCGACGGCGATGGCGGCGACATCGAAGAGCACGCCGATCGTCGTGAACACACCGGAGACCAGGCCGTAGCCCGCCGTCGAGTGGTGGGACTGCAGCAGAAGGCTGCGCTGGAAGACCTGCCCACCGATGTTGACGAGGAAGTTGAGCGCCGCGATCCCGAGTGCGATGTAGCCGAGCGCTGGCGAGCGGCGGCCGGTGGTCGCGGGCGGCGTTGGCGCCGGCGCTGCGGGCGGCGGCCCGTACGGCGACGGATACGGATTCGGTTCGTAGACCACGGCGATCCCCCCACGGGTCGAATCAGGCTGACGCTGCGACTCTATCGCCGCCTAGTCCTGCCTGCCCGCGTCCAGCGGCCGCCACACGACGAGTTGCGTGCTGCGGCGCACGCGCGTTCCGGCGCGCAACGACACGACCTCGCCCTCCGAGCCGGCGGCGAAGACGCGGCGGCCGGGGCGGTTGAGGAGCTCGTCGGCGAGCGCCGACTCCAGCTCGCGGACGCGCGAGCTGAGGGAGCCGACCTGGTCTTCGAGCTCCAGGATGCGTCGGATGCCCTCGAGGCTGACGCCCTCGGCGCCGAGCCGGGCGATCTCCTGCAGCTTCTCGACGTCGCGCATGGAGTAGCGGCGCGACTTGCCGGCCGTCCGGCTGGGGCTCACGAGACCCAGCCGGTCGTACTGGCGGAGGGTCTGCGGGTGCATCCCGGCCAGCTCGGCCGCGATGGAGATGACGAAGACCGGGGTGTTCTCGTCCATCGTCAGCTCCGCGCCCGGGCCAGGAGGTCCTCTCGGGGGTTCTCGTCGGGAAGCTTCTCGGCGAACGCCTCGAGGGCCTCGGTCGCCTCGGCGGAGAGGTGGGAGGGGACGGCCACCTGGACGACGGCGAGCAGGTCGCCGGTGCCCTTCGGCGTCTCGACGCCGCGGCCCTTGACGCGCAGCACGCGGCCGCTCGGGGTGCCGGGAGCGACGCGCAGCTTGACCGGGTCGCCGCCCAGGGTCGGGACCTCGATGGTGGCGCCGAGCGCGGCCTCCGCGAAGGTCACCGGCACGGTGACGCGCAGGTTGAGCCCGTCGCGCTCGAAGACGGGGTGCTTGCGCACCGTGACCGTCAGGACGATGTCGCCCGCCTCGCCGCCGTCGGGGCTCGGCTGGCCCTTGCCGCGCAGCTTGATCTTCTGACCGTCGGAGACGCCGGCCGGGATCTTCACCTTGAACGGCTTGCCGTCGGACGCCTGGAGGCTGATGGTCTCGCCGCGGGTCGCGGTGAGGAAGTCGATGGTGGTGTGCGCGGTGACGTCGCGGCCGCGGGTCGGTCCGCCGTAGCCGCGGAAGCCTCCACTGGTCTGGCCGAACCGGCCGTTGCCGAACAGACCGCCGAAGACGTCGTCGAAGCCGCCGTTCTGGCCGCCCTGCTGGAAGGTGTATCCGCGCTGCTGGCCGCCGCCGAACATCCCGCCGAAGACGTCGTCGAAGCCGCCCTGACCGGCCGAGCCGGGCGCGGTGAACCGGGCTCCGCCGCCCATGGCGCGGATCTGGTCGTACTCCTTGCGCTCCTCGGTGTCGCTGAGGACCGAGTAGGCCTCGCTGATCTCCTTGAACTTCGCCTCGGCCGCCGCGTCTCCCGGGTTGGAGTCGGGGTGGTACTTGCGCGCGAGCTTGCGGTAGGTCTTCTTGAGGTCCGCGTCGCTGACGTCCTTGGAGACGCCAAGGACCTTGTAGAAGTCCTTGTCGAACCAGTCCTGGCTAGCCACGGCGCCTCCTTTCGATGGGGGTGGATCCGGATGAAGTCTGCATGGTGATCCGCATGGTGCGTGCACGGCGGGCGAGCGGAGCGGCGAGGCCGTGGCCCCGCCGCTCCGTCACGCCGTGCGCCCGGTCGATCAGGCCGGGACCGAGACGACGACCTTGGCCACCCGGACGGTGGTCGAGCCGAGCCGGTAGCCCGTCTCGACCACCTCGGCGACGGTGTCGGCCGTCACGTCCGGGGTGGGCTGCTGGAAGATCGCCTCGTGGATCTGCGGGTCGAAGGGCTCGCCCTTCTCGCCGTAGGGGGTGAGGCCGAGGCGCTCGACGCTCGTGCGCAGCTTGGTCGCGATGGTCGCGAACGCGCTGCCCTCCGGCAGGTCGCCGTGCTTCTCGGCGCGCTCGAGGTCGTCGAGCACGGGGATGAGGCCCTTGACGGCCTCGCTCACCGCGCGCTCGCGCTCGATCTCGCGGTTGGCCTCCGTGCGCTTGCGGTAGTTGGCGTACTCCGCGGTGACGCGCTGGAGGTCGGCGAGGCGCTCCGCCGCGACCTGGTCGGCCGTGGTCTGGCCGGAGAGGATGTCGAGGTCGTCGTCCGACAGGACGCTCCCCTCCTCCTCCGCGGCCGGGCCGACGTCGACGAGCTCCTCGTGCGACAGGTCGTGCTCCGACGGCTCCCGGACCTTGCCGGTCTCGGGGTCGATCCTGCGCTTGTCGCGGATGATCGGCTCCTCGCGCTCCGGGTCGGGCTCGCCCGACCCGGGTGCGCCCGGGGTGTGGTCCGACATGATTACTTCTTCTCCTCGTCCTCGACGACCTCGGCGTCGATGACGTCCTCGTCGGAGGAGTCACCGGCCTGCTCGCCCTGCGGGGCGTCGCCCTCGGGAGCCGCGGCGTCGGCCTGGGCGGACGAGTAGATCGCCTCGCCGAGCTTCTGCTGGCTCGCGCTGAGCTTCTCGAACGCGGTCTTGACGGCCTCGTCGTCCTCGCCGGCCAGAGCCGTCTTCAGCGCGTCGACGTCGCCCTGGACCTCGTTCTTGACGTCCTCGGGGAGCTTGTCCTCGTTGTCCTTGATGAGCTTCTCGATCTGGTAGACGAGCTGCTCGGCCTGGTTGCGGGTCTCGGCGGACTCGCGGCGCTTCTTGTCCTCCGCCGCGTGCTCCTCGGCCTCGCGCACCATGCGCTCGATGTCGTCCTTCGGCAGGCTGGAGCCGCCGGTGATCGTCATCGACTGCTCCTTGCCGGTGCCCTTGTCCTTGGCGGACACGTGCACGATGCCGTTGGCGTCGATGTCGAAGGTGACCTCGATCTGCGGGATGCCGCGGGGGGCCGGGGCGATGCCGGTCAGCTCGAAGGTGCCGAGCGGCTTGTTGTCGCGGGTGAACTCGCGCTCGCCCTGGAAGACCTGGATCGCGACGGACGGCTGGTTGTCGTCGGCCGTGGTGAAGGTCTCGCTGCGCTTGGTCGGGATGGCCGTGTTGCGCTCGATGAGCTTGGTCATGATCCCGCCCTTGGTCTCGATGCCGAGGGAGAGCGGGGTGACGTCGATGAGGAGGACGTCCTTGCGCTCGCCCTTCAGGACACCGGCCTGCAGGGCGGCGCCGACGGCGACGACCTCGTCCGGGTTGACGCCCTTGTTGGGCTCCTTGCCGGTCTCCTGCTTCACGAGCTCGGAGACGGCCGGCATGCGGGTCGACCCGCCGACGAGCACGACGTGCGCGATGTCGCCGACCTTGATGCCGGCCTCGCGGATGACGTCCTGGAACGGCTTCTTGGTGCGGTCGAGGAGGTCGCTGGTCATCTGCTCGAACTGGGCGCGGGTGAGCGTCTCATCGAGGTTGGCGGGGCCGTTCTCGGTGAGCGAGAGGTAGGGCAGCTGGATGCTGGTCGACATGCTCGACGACAGCTCCTTCTTGGCCTGCTCCGCGGCCTCCTTCAGGCGCTGGAGGGCGATCTTGTCCTTCGAGACGTCGACGCCGGTCGAGTCCTTGAACCGCTTGATGAGCCACTCCACGACACGCTGGTCCCAGTCGTCGCCGCCGAGGCGGTTGTCGCCGGCGGTCGCGCGGACCTGGATGGTGGAGAAGTCGTCGTCCTTGCCCACCTCGAGGAGGGAGACGTCGAACGTGCCGCCGCCGAGGTCGAAGACGAGGATGAGCTCGTCCTCCTTGCCCTTGTCGAGGCCGTAGGCGAGCGCCGCCGCGGTGGGCTCGTTGATGATGCGGAGCACGTTGAGGCCCGCGATCTCGCCGGCCTCCTTGGTGGCCTGGCGCTCGGCGTCGTTGAAGTAGGCGGGGACGGTGATGACCGCGTCGGTCACGGTGTCGCCGAGGTACTGCTCGGCGTCGCGCTTCAGCTTCTGCAGGATGCGCGCCGAGATCTCCTGGGCGGTGTACTTCTTGCCGTCGATCTCCTGGGTCCAGGTGGTGCCCATGTGGCGCTTGACGGACGAGATGGTGCGGTCGACGTTGGTGACGGCCTGGCGCTTGGCGGTCTCGCCGACGAGCACCTCGCCGTCCTTGGTGAACGCGACGACCGACGGGGTCGTGCGGAAGCCCTCCGCGTTGGCGATGACCGTGGGCTCGCCGCCCTCGAGCACCGAGACGACGGAGTTGGTGGTTCCGAGGTCGATACCTACTGCACGTGACATATGTGCTTTCTCTCCTTTGTTGCTGGTCTGCGTGGTCGCTGGCCGGTGAAGTCAGTGGGTCGAGACTTGAGTCCCGACGACTCAAGCCTGCCATCCGCCGGGGATGGTGTCAAGCCGTCGGGGGCAAAACTTGAGTACACATGACTCAACTTTGGAGAGGGGGTGGGTATTCCCCGGATTCGACGATTTCAGCCCACGATCCCCGCCTCCGCCCCCGCCGACTTCGGGTCGGGGAGGCGGCGCATGCGCAAGGCGTTGCCGGCGCCCAGGAGGCCGGCCGCGAGCGGGATGAGGAGCGCGATCTGGAGGGCGAGCGGGCGGGCCTCCGTGTTGATGCGGACGACCTCCTCGCGCACCGCGGGCGGTTCCTCGGCCAGGAGGTCGACGAGCGCGGTGTTCGACATCAGCTGGGCGTCCTCCTCCAGCACGGCGGCGATCTGCTGCTTGTCGTCGTCGGGGAGAACGGTGCTCGCCTGCGTCATCGAGCCGAAGACGGAGGCGAGGGTCGCGAGCATGATCGCACCGGCGAACGCGAGGCCGAAGGAGAGGCCGAACGACCCGGCCGCCGAGTTGACGCCGGCGGCCTCGCTGACGCGCTCGTCCGAGATCGGGGAGAGCGTGTAGTTGTTGAGCTGCGAGACCAGCAGGCCGAGACCCGAGCCCGAGATGATCAGGGGCACGGTGAGGTACCAGCCGGAGGTCGCGATCGGCACGACGACGATCACGATCGCGATGCCCACGACGACCAGCACGAATCCCCACAGGATGAGCGACGCCGGCCGCTGCTTCAGCCTCCGGCCGGCGATGAGCGCCACGGCGAACATGCTGAGCGAGAGCGGCGCGATCGAGAGGCCGGCCCACAGCGCGTTGTACTCCAGCACCATCTGCAGATAGATCGGCAGCGCGATCATCGTGCCGCCGAGCGCCACCTGCTGCAGCAGCTGGCCGGTCACCCCGGACTGGAACAGCGGCGAGCGGAACAGCCCGGGGTCGAGCAGCACCGCCTTGGCGCGCCGGCTCCGCGCCCGCAGCCAGAAGACCAGGCCCGCCAGCGCCGCGGCTCCGAGGGCGATCAGCGCGAGGACGCGCTCGCCGCCCTCCTGCCAGACCAGGATGCCCGTGACGATGCCGCCCATGCCCACCACCGACAGGAGCGCGCCGAACAGGTCGATGGACCGCGAGCCCGTGTACGGCACGTCTTTGACCAGGCCGATGCCCGAGAGCACGACCGCGATGATCACGGCCTCCAGCAGGAACCCGACCCGCCACGACAGGAACGTCGTGATGAAGCCGCCGAGCAGCGGGCCCACCGCGGCCGCGATGGCGGCGGAAGCCCCGACCAGCGCGTAGACGCGCTTCTGGTGGTCGCCCGCGAAGTTCCCGTGGATGAGCGACTGCATCGCCGGCAGCAGCAGCGAGGCGCCGATCCCGCCGATGATCGCCCAGAAGATGATGATGGCCGTCAGATCGCGCGCGAGCGTCATGGCGATGGCGCCCGCCGCATAGCCGAGCAGCCCGAGGACGTAGGCGAGCTTGCGGCCGATGAGGTCGCCCGTCTTGCCGCCGATCAGGATGAACGCCGCCGACACCAGCGCCTCCAGCGCGATCGCGCCCTGTACCCCGCTGACCGTCGTGTCGAGATCCCGCACCACCGCCGAGATCGACACGTTCATCAGGGACGTGTCGACCACCAGCACGAACATCGCCATCGCGAGCAGGATCGCGAGCCTGAAGTTGAACGTCGCCGGAGCGGCGGAGTCGCCGGTCATGCGCACATGACAGCACAGCGGACGGGGTTTGGGTAGACCGATTCACACCACCCGCACAACCACCGCCGATAGCGTGGTGGACATGGATCCCGACCCTGCCGACGCCGCCGTTCCCGCACTCGCCGGGGAGCACGGGGGTCCGTTGCTCTCGTCGCGCGCCATCGAGGCGCTGCAGAGCATCGACCCCGCGACACTGAGCGAGGTACAGGCGTTCCGGGAGGATTTCGCGCGGTTCATCATGCCGTACAAGTTCGGCATCGACGAGATCTCGACGAAGGTGTCCATCCTGCGCGAGGAGTTCGCGGAGCTGCACGACTACAACCCGATCGAGCACATCTCGAGCCGGCTGAAGTCGGCGGAGAGCATCGAGCAGAAGGTCGTCCGCAAGAACTGCGAGCCCTCGTTCGAGGCCATCCGCGACGCCATCACGGACATCGCAGGCGTGCGGATCGTGTGCTCGTTCGTGTCGGACGTCTACCGCGTGTTCGAGCTGCTGATCGCGCAGGAGGACGTGCGCGTGCTCCGCGTGAAGGACTACATCGCGCACCCGAAGCCCAACGGCTACAAGAGCCTGCACGTGATCGTCGAGGTGCCGGTCTTCCTCAGCGCCGGGCCCGTCAACGTGCCGGTCGAGATCCAGCTGCGCACGGTCGCGATGGACTTCTGGGCGAGCCTCGAGCACAAGATCTACTACAAGTACGACGGCGAGATCCCGGCCGAGCTGCTGCGCGACCTCACCGCCGCCGCCGGGACGGCCGGCCAGCTCGATGTGACCATGGAGGACATCCACCGGCAGGTGCGCGGCGACGGCGGCGGGCTGCAGTACAGCCTGCCGATGCAGGTC
>JAEWDJ010000367.1 GCA_023390155.1 Actinomycetes bacterium
GGCGGCCACGGCGTCGGACGCGGCGAAGACGCCGTCGACGTCGGGCGCGCGCCCGAGGAGGGCCCGCATCCCCGCGAGGCCGTCGCCGTAAGAGTAGAGCGGCACGCTCTCGACGAGGAGCGGGTCGTATGCGATGCCGAGCGCCTCGCGGAAGCCGGCCAGGCGGTCGGCGCCGGAATCGCGGTCGAGGGCTGCGGCGAGCATCCCGATGCGGCCGCGGCCCGTCTCGGCGAGGCGGCGGGTGATCGCGGCGGCCGCGCCCCGGTTGTCGATGCCGACGTACGGCGCCGAGATGCCGGGCGGGTGGCCGACGAAGGCGGCCGGGATGGCGAGCCGCTCGACGACGGAGAGGATCGGGTCGCGGGAGCGGGCGGAGACGATGACGACGCCGTCGACGAAGCCGCCGCTCAGGTAGCGGGCCACCCGGTCGGTGTCGCGCTGCGAGTCCACGATCAGGCAGACCATCTGGTAGTCCTCGGCAGAGAGCGCGGCGTTGGCGCCGAGCATGATGCCGCCGATGTTCGGGTCTTCGGTGAAGAGCGCGTGGGGCTCGTGCACGATGAACCCGACGGCCTGGCTGCGCTGGCGCACGAGGCTGCGCGCGGCGGTGTTCGGCGTGTAGCCGACCTTGCGGATGGCGGCCTCGATCGCGACGCGCGCCTGGTCGGAGACGTAGTGCCCGCCGTTGACGAACCGCGAGACGGTGCCGCGCGAGACCCCCGCCTCCACGGCGACGTCGTGCACCGTCGCGCGGCGGCGGCGTTCTCCATCCATCCCGCCAGCATAGGGCGTCGCGACAGCGGTGTCGGCGGGAGGCCGGCACGTCGGACTTGACGGGATGCGGTGTGACGCCTTAGCGTGTGTGCACGTTCACAGATCACCCGCCATCCTCACCGACGACGCGCGGCTGTGCACGTTCCCAGGCTCATCGTCCCGATGAACCGCGTCCATGACTGTGCACGTGCACAGAACGAGCGAAGGAGCTCCCCTCCGTGCAGAGATCGGTCCTCGACGGCATCGCGCTCGGGTGCGACTACAACCCGAGCAGTGGGACCGCGCGGTCTGGGCGGAAGACGTCGCCCTGATGCAGGAGGCGGGCGTCGGCCTCGTCGCGATCAACATCTTCGGCTGGGCGCAGCTCAACCCCGCCGAGGGCGTGTGGCGGTTCGACGACCTCGACGCGGTGATGGACCTGCTCCACACGGGCGGAATCCGCGTCAACCTCGGCACGGGCACCGCCTCCGCGCCGGCCTGGCTGACCTCCCGCCACCCGGAGGTCCTCCCGGTCGCCGGGGACGGCACCACCCGCTACCCCGGCGGGCGCCAGGCCTTCTGCCCCAGCTCGCCGGTCTACCGGGAGCACGCGCTCGCCCTGGTCGAGCGCGTCGCCGAACGCTACGGCGACCATCCCGCTCTCGCGCTCTGGCACGTCTCGAACGAGATCGGCTGTCACAACGCGCTCTGCTACTGCGGCGTGAGCGCCGACGCGTTCCGGGAGTGGCTGCGCGCCCGGTACGGGACGATCGAGCGGCTCAACGACGCATGGGGGACCGCCTTCTGGTCGCAGCGCTACGGCGCGTGGAGCGAGATCCTCCCGCCGCTGCTGACCCTCTCCTCCCGCAACCCCGCTCAGACGCAGGACTTCCACCGCTTCTCGAGCGACGCCCTGCTCGACCACTACCGGGCGGAGGCGGCGGTGCTCCGCCGGCGCAGCGACCGCCCGGTGACCACCAACTTCATGGTCACCGCCCACATCCGGAACATGGACTACTGGACCTGGGCCGCCGACATGGACGTGATCGCCAACGACCACTACCTCGACAACCGCCTGCCCGATCCCACCGCCGAGCTGTCGTTCGCCGCCGACCTGACCCGCGGCCTCGCGGGCGGCCGGCCGTGGATACTGATGGAGACCTCCACCGGCGCGGTCAACTGGCAGCCGGTCAACCTGGCGAAAGCGCCCGGGCAGCTGACCCGCAACGCCCTCACCCATGTGGCTCGCGGCGCCGACGCCGTCTGCTTCTTCCAGTGGCGGGCCTCGGTGCGCGGGTCGGAGAAGTTCCACTCGGCGCTCCTGCCCCACGCCGGCACCGACTCGGAGCTGTGGCGGGAGGTCGTCGCGCTCGGCGGGATCCTGCGCCGGGCGGGCGAGCTCGCCGGCACCACCGTGACCTCCCACGCGGCGCTCGTCTTCAGCTGGGAGGCGTGGTGGGCGGCCGACGGCGAGAGCCTGCCGAGCACCGCCGTGCGGTACCTGGAGCAGGTGCACGCGGCCTACCGGGCCCTGCGCTCGCTGGGCATCCAGGTCGACATCGTCTCCCCCGAGGCCGAGCTGATGGGCTACCGGATGGTCGTCGTGCCCGCGCTCTACTCGATGAGCGCGGCGGCCACCGCGAACCTCGGCGGCTTCGTCGAGGCGGGCGGCACCGCGCTGGTCACGTTCTTCAGCGGCATCGTCGACGAGGAGCAGCGCGTGCTCACGGGCGGCTACCCCGGCGCCCTGCGCGACCTGCTC
>JAEWDJ010000510.1 GCA_023390155.1 Actinomycetes bacterium
CCCCACCCCCGGTACTCACCCCACCGCGCCCGCGCCCGCGCCCGCCACGATCAGCGCGACCCCCGCGACGATCAGGCTCACCACCAGCACGCCGAATCCGGTCCAGACGAGAGCGATCACAGCGCTCGGCCGCTGGGGATCGCGCCCCAGGACGGAGAGGAAGAACCCGGCCGGGATGAGGATGGCCGCGCCCAGCACGCCGATCGCCGACGCGTGCGCCCAGCCCGTCACGCCGGCAGCGTCGAGCAGCACGAGCACGACCAGGCCCAGGATGACGAGGACCCCGGCGTGGGCGTGGCCGGCGCGGAAGAAGCTCTTCTGCAGGGTGTTGGCACCCTGCTTGCCTGTGACGACGCGGAGCAGGAAGGTCCCGCCATACGCGATGCTGACGACCGTGAGCAGCACGACGCCCGCGGTGATGGCACTGGCCGGTTGGAGCAGCATGGTGCGCCTCCTTGGATAGTTGCAGTATCTAAACTATAGATAGTGTTACTATCCAAGTCAAGGACGCGGAAGGACGGGTGGATGCGTATCTCCGAACTGGCGGAGCGGACCGGTGTCCCGCTCGCGACGATCAAGTTCTACCTCCGCGAGGGGATGCTCATGCCGGGCGAGGCCGTCACCGCCACCCGCTCCGAATACGGCGACGAGCACGTGCGCCGGGTCGCCCTCATCCGGGCCCTCTCCGACGTCGCCGCGCTTCCTCTGCAACGTGTCAAAACCGTGCTCGGGCTGGTCGACTCCCCCACTGGCGACCTCTTCGAGGCGCTCGGCACCGCGGTGGCCGCGCTGCCGCCCTACACCGACGAAACGCCCGGACCGCCGGCCGCCGCACCCGACTACCCGCGCGCGCGGGCAGCCCTCGAAGCGCTCGGCCAGGTCTACGACCCACGCTACGCCGCGGTCGCCCAGCTGGAGCGCGCCCTCATCGGCGTCGAGGCCGCGGGCATCCCGCTCACGCCCGACCGGTTGCAGGCGTACGGAACCCACGTGCGCGCCATGGCCGAGTTCGACCTCTCCCGCATGCCGGGCCCGGACGCGGGCCGGGAGGAGCAACTGGCGTACGCCGTCCTCGGAACCGCCCTCTACGAACCGGTGATCGCGGCGCTGCGGCGGCTGGCGCACCAGGACATCGCGGCGGGGATGCTGGGGAGGGGTGCGGGCGGAGACACCTGAACGATCTCAGCCGGCTCCGAGGCGTAGGCCGCCCCTTCAAGGCGTGGGGTGTCAGCCCGCCGCCGGCACCGCGAACGGCGATGCCGGGCCGCGGAGAGCTCCGCGACCCGGCATCGATGGTCTCTGCGCGGCCCCGCTCAGGCCTCGACCGGCGTGGCGAGACGCTCGGCGACCAGTTCGGCGATCTGGACGGCGTTGAGGGCGGCGCCCTTGCGGAGGTTGTCGTTGCTGATGAAGAGGGCGAGGCCGCGGCCGGCGGGGGCGCCCTCGTCCTGGCGGATGCGGCCGACGAAGCTCGGGTCCTTGCCGGCGGCCTCGAGCGGGGTCGGGACGTCGGTGAGGGTGACGCCGGGGGCGGAGGCGAGGAGCTCCTCCGCGCGGGCGGGGGTGATCGCCTCGGCGAATTCGGCGTTGATGGAGAGCGAGTGGCCGGTGAAGACGGGGACGCGGACGCAGGTGCCGCTGACCAGCAGCTCGGGGAGGCCGAGGATCTTGCGGCTCTCGTTGCGGAGCTTCTTCTCCTCGTCGGTCTCGTTGAGGCCGTCGTCGACGATCGAGCCGGCGAGCGGGATGACGTCGAACGCGATGGGGCGCACGTACTTGACCGGCTCGGGCAGGGCGACGGAGGAGCCGTCGTGCACGAGCTGGAGGAGGTTCTCGTCGGCCACGGCGGTGCGGACCTGGGTCGCGAGCTCCTCGGCGCCGGCGAGGCCGGAACCGGAGACGGCCTGGTAGGTGCTGACGACGAGGCGCTGGAGGCCGGCCTCCTCGTGCAGGACCTTCAGCACCGGCATGGCGGCCATGGTGGTGCAGTTGGGGTTCGCGATGATGCCCTTGCGCGCGTCGGCGATGGCCTCGGGGTTCACCTCGGAGACGACGAGGGGGACGTCCGGGTCCATGCGCCAGCCACTGGAGTTGTCGATGACGATGGCGCCGGCCTCGGCGAAGCGCGGGGCGTGCGCCTTGGAGCCGGTGGCGCCGGCCGAGAAGAGGGCGATGTCGACGCCGGAGACGTCGGCGGTGGCGACGTCCTCGACCACGATCTCCTCGCCGCGGAACGGCAGCGTGGTGCCCGCCGAACGCGACGACGCGAAGAAGCGGACGGACGCGGCCGGGAAGTCGCGCTCCTCCAGCAGACGGCGCATGACGCTGCCGACCTGCCCGGTCGCGCCGACGACGGCGATGTTGAGTCCAGTGGTCTCGCTCATGGTGATGGCCCCTTCGGGTCGGTGGTCTTGCAGGAGTCGAACGATCCGACCGCCGGCGCCATTCCCTCGCGGGGCCGGCACGCGACGGACGCGGCGCGCGGAGGGAGGCTAGCGGCCGGTGCCGGCGTAGACGATGGCCTTCTCGTCGCCGTCGAGGCCGAAGGCGGTGTGGATGACGCGGGCGGCCTCGGCGACGGTGTCGGCGCGGGTGACGACCGAGATGCGGATCTCGCTGGTGGAGATCATCTCGATGTTGATGCCGGCGTCGTAGAGCGCCTCGAACAGCTGTGCCGAGACGCCGGTGTTGGTGCGCATCCCGGCGCCGACGAGGGCCAGCTTGCCGATCTGGTCGTCGTACTGCAGCGCCTGGAAGCCGACCTCGGCCTTCTCCGCCGTCAGGGCGGTCAGCACGCGCTGGCCCTCCGACTTCGGGAGGGTGAACGAGATGTCGGTGAGGCTGGTGGCCGCGGCGGACACGTTCTGCACGATCATGTCGACGTTGGCGTTGGCCTTCGCGACGATCTTGAAGATCTGCGCGGCCTTGCCCGGCACGTCGGGAACGCCGACGACGGTGATCTTGGCCTCGCTCAGGTCGGTCGCGACTCCGGAGATGATCGGCTCTTCCACGGTTCCATCCTTCTTCGCGGCCTCGGCCGCTGCTGCTGCTTCGTTGAGGACGTACGTGCCCTCCTTGTTCGAGAACGAGGAGCGCACGTGCAGGGTCACGTTGTGCCGGCGGGCGTACTCGACCGCGCGGATGTGCAGGACCTTCGCGCCAGCGGCGGCGAGCTCGAGCATCTCCTCGCTGGTGATGCGGTCGATCTTGCGCGCCAGGGGCACCTGGCGGGGGTCGGAGGTGAACACGCCGTCCACGTCGGTGTAGATCTCGCACAC
>JAEWDJ010000012.1 GCA_023390155.1 Actinomycetes bacterium
CCTCCCCTCGCGATCGCCTTCACCTCCGATCGCGGTGACGTGGAGGTCGAGGTCGAGACCATCCCGCTGACGGACGCGCAGCTGGCCGCGGTCTGGGGCCCGACGATCGTGCGCCTCACCGCGACACCGGCCCGCGGCGGCGAAAAGGGGACGATCACGACGACGTTCCGGCAGCTCCCTGGCTGATGAGCCGGCGGACGCGGGCGGCGACGTCTAGACCGCCGCCGGAATCCGGGTGAGCCGAGCCGCCAGATCCACCCGCTCGACCGTCCCGTCCGGCCAGCCGACCTCGACGACCTCCCCGTCCGCGGCGACCAGTCGCGGCGGCTCTCCGAGCGCGCCCAGGCCGATGGCGGCGGCGTACCAGCGCCGCACCTCCGGGAGGGCTTCGGTCGCGGCCCAGGGGATGCGCACCCGCTCGGCGAGGGGCGACACCCCCGCGACGACCTCGACGCCGGTCATCCCGAGCCCGCCGAGATCGTGAACCGTCGAAATCTCCTCCTCGGCGCCCTCGTCGTCCGGTACCGCCCACCCGCTCACGCGCAGACGGAGTCCCGGCTCGGCCTCCCCCCGCAGGCGCACCAGCCGCACCTCCCACCCGTCGCGAACGAGCGAGACGACTTCGAGGTCGGGGCCGTCGCGCCGCACCGTGCCGGCCCGCGCGAACCCGTCGTCCCCGGCTCCCGGCTGGAGCGCGACGCGGCGTGCCCGCCACCGCGAGATGCCGAGCAGCGTCTGGCGGGCGGTCCGTGCCGTCGCGACGCGCTCGAACCCCATGCGGGAGGTGCCCGCTCCCTCCGCGTCCACCAGCACGACCGACTGGTCCAGCGCACCGTCTCGCGGCAGCAGCACCGGACTCGTCGCCGTCGAGTACGCCAACCGGGAGTACAGCGGCGACTCGGGCAGCACGTCCCCGGGCCGGGCGTGGTCGGTGCCGTGGTTGACGACCCGCACGATCCCGTCGCGCCGGCGCGACGACACGAGCCAGCCGGGCGCAGCGATCACGAACGACTGGTCGGCGCTCTCCGCGGGGAGCGGCTCCTCCGTCGCGGTCCAGACCGGATGGTCGGCCGGGAGGCTGAGGCCGAGGAAGGCCTTCGACGCCCAGTAGGGCGAGCCGGGACCGGAGTACGACTGCGCCAGCGCGGGCCACGCGCCGTGCCAGCCGATCGGCAGGATGCCGCGCTCGTCGACGGCGCCGTGATCGACGAAGTGCTTCGCGATTCCGGACGCCGCCCGGCGGAGGAGCCCCGGAGGGGGAGAGGCCACGCCGGCCCGGGCTCCCGCCCAGAACGGCGCCGCCGCCGCGAACCGGTAGGTCAGGCTGCGCCCCTGCACCAGCGGCGAGCCGTCGGCGCCGACGAGGCGGACGGCGTCCCCGAGGAACCGCTCGGCGCGGGCCCGATAACGTGCCCGGCGGTCCTCTCCGTCGGGCGAGGGGAACAGTTCGCTGGAGAGAAGCGGATAGAAGTGCAGCGCCCAGCCGACGTAGTGGTCGTACGCGCGCGCATCCCCGTCGGAGTACCAGCCGGCCTCCCGCTCGAACGCATCCGTCTCGTGCACGAGGCGCGCGAGCTCGTGCGCGGGCACGTCCGCCCCCACCGAGCGGAGGAACTGCTCCACGATGATCTGGAACCAGAGCCAGTTGATCGGCGGATACTGCGCTCCGATCGCCTCCGAGAGGTAGTCGACCGTCTGCTCCTGCGTGCGGGCGGGCAGCCGGTCCCACAGCCAGGGCCGGGTGAGCTGAAGCACCAGGGCGATCGAGGCGGCTTCGACACGCGCCTGGGGCTCGTCCCGGAGCCGCGGCCAGTGCTCGGGCGAGGCCGGATCGACCCCGGCGATGAGCCCGCGCGCGTACCAGTCGAGGTAACCGGCCGGGTCCGATCCGCCCTCGCCCGCGACCCGGAATCCGGCGGCGAGGAAGGTGCGCGCGAACCCCTCGAGGGCATCCACGCGCGCGCCGCGGCCGCCGACGGCGCCGGGGAAGGCGATCCCCGCGTGGGTCGGTGTGGCGAAGGCGCGAGCGCTCTGGAGGAGGTCATCGGCCAGGAGTGCCCACGAGTCGCGCGTCCACCCCGTGAGCGGCGAGCGGGTGCGGTCCTCGACGTCGCGGAGGCGGTCGGCGAGAGGGCGGGCGGCGGTGCTCATCTCCTCAGTTCAGGTCACGGGGATGGCCGGTCGCCAGCACACGGTCGGAACCGATCGAAATCGATCAGGTCCGATGGTCCGCCGGCCCCGTCGTCGCGCGGGCATTGAGGGTCGGGAGGAGGCGCACCCGCTGCGCCGGGAAGTCCTCCACCGCGGGAGCGGCGTGCGCGATCGCACGCAGGCACGCGTCCACCGCCGAGAACCCCAGCGCTCGCTTCGGCGGCGAGACCGCCGTCAGCGGGAGCTCGCCCAGCGCGGCCACCTCGTCGTCGTAGGCGACGACGGACAGCGTGCCCGGCACCGCGACCCCGCGCTCGAGGGCCGCCTGAACGACGCGCATCGCGAGCTCGTCCGGGTGCACGAGCAGCCCGGTGACACCCGCAC
>JAEWDJ010000515.1 GCA_023390155.1 Actinomycetes bacterium
GGGAGGTGAGCACGGCCTGCACGGCGGCGCGCTGCGCCGGCTTGGAGGACACGGCGCGGGCGAACACGGCCTCCGCGATCCCGCCGACCGGGACGCCCAGGTCGAGGGCGTTCTGCACCGTCCACACCCCGGTGCCCTTCGATCCGGCCTGGTCCAGGACGATGTCCACGAACGGCTTGCCGGTCTCGGCGTCCACCTGGCGCAGCACCTCGGCAGTGATCTCGATCAGGTACGACTCCAGGTAGCCCTGGTTCCACTCGGCGAACACGTCCGCGATCTGCGCCGGCGCAAGCCCCCCGATCGTGCGCAGGAGGTCGTAGGCCTCGGCGATCAGCTGCATGTCGGCGTACTCGATGCCGTTGTGGATCATCTTCACGAAATGCCCCGCACCATCGGTGCCGACGTGGGTCACGCACGGCTCGCCCTCGGCGACCGCGGCGATCGAGGCCAGGATAGGGCCCAGGGTCTCGTACGACTCCGCCGACCCGCCCGGCATGATCGAGGGGCCCTTCAACGCGCCCTCCTCACCGCCCGAGATGCCCGCGCCGACGAAATGGATGCCGGACGGGCTGATCCGCGCCTCCCGGGCGATCGTGTCCTGGAAGTTCGCGTTCCCGCCGTCGACGATGATGTCGCCCGGCTCGAACCGCTCCGCCAGCTGCTCGATCACCGCGTCCGTGCCGCGCCCGGCCTGGACCATGATGATCGCCGTGCGCGGCTTCGCCAGCGACGCCACGAAGTCGTCGATCGACTCCGAGGCGACGAACCCGGCCTCCGGGTGCGCGTCCACCAGCTCCTGCGTGCGGGAGTAAGTGCGGTTGTACACCGCGACCGTGTTCCTCTCACGCGAGGCGAGATTACGGGCCAGGTTCGACCCCATCACCGCCAGACCGACGACTCCGATGTTGGCTAGCTGCTGACTGCTGTCGCCCATGAGGACCTTTCTGTCGGGAGGAGGGGGGAGAGCGCGGCGCCGACCAGCTCGTCCACAGGACGCTCGATGTCGAGCACGACACCGTTCTCGGTCTCGTGGAGGTGCTCCAGCGTCTCGAACTGGCTCACCAGCAGCGCGGCCGGCATGAAGTGGTCGGACCGTGCGCTCATCCGGCCATGGATCGTCTCGGCCGAGCCGTGCGCGTGGACGAACGCCGTGCGCGGCGCCTCCCAGCGGATCACGTCCCGGTAAGAGCGCTTCAGCGCCGAGCACGCGATCACCAGACCGGTGCTGTCGTGGTCGCGCAGCGTCCGGCCGATGTCGGCCAGCCACGGCAGCCGGTCGGCGTCCTGAAGGGGAACGCCGCCTGTCATCTTCTCGACGTTGCTGCGGGGGTGGAGGTCGTCGCCGTCGATGAAGTGCACGCCCAGCCGCTCGGCGAGCGCGGCGCCGATCGTGCTCTTGCCCGACCCGGCGACGCCCATCACGACCACGAGCGGCGCCGTCACGAGAAATCCAGCAGGACTTTGCCGGACACCGACGGGTCGGCCGCGACCGCGAACGCCGCCAGCGCCTCCGCGGCCGGGAAGGTGTGCGTGACAATGGGGTCGACGACGAGGCTGCCGTCCGCGAGCGCGGCGATGACCGCGTCGATCTCGTCGTTGAACCGGAACGACCCGGTCAATGTCAGCTCGCGGGTGATCGCGAGGGAGATCAGCACCGGCTGCTCGCCGGAGGGCAGCAGTCCGACCATGACGACCGTGCCGCCACGGGTCGCGCCCTGGATCGCGGAGGCGAGCCCCCGGTGGTTGCCGGAGGATTCGATCACTACATCCGCGTCCACGGCGGCGATCGCCTCGGCGTCGGCGGCGTGGATGGTGCGGGTCGCGCCGACCGCCTTGGCGATCGAGAGCGGGTGCTCGTGAACGTCCGTGGCGATGATCTCGGCGGCGCCGGCGCGCTTCGCGACGGCGACCACGAGAGAGCCGATCGGGCCCGAGCCGATCACCAGGACGCGCTTGCCGGCCAGCTCGCCCGCACGGCTGACGGCGTGCCAGGCGACGCTCGCCGGCTCGATCAGCGCGGCCGTCCGCAGGGCCAGTGCCTCGGGCAGCGGACGCAGCATCGAGGCGCTCAGCACGACCTCGCGGGCGAAGGCCCCCTCTGTGTGCGGGAAGCGCGCCGCGGACCCGAGGTATCGGACGCCGGGGGAGAGGTTCGGCCGGTCGGCCGGGAAGCGCACGTCGCTGCGCTCCCGGGTCGCCGGGTGCACGGCCACGGCCGTGCCTACCGCGGGCCCGGACCCGTCGGCGGCGGCCCGGGTGACGACCCCGACCACCTCGTGCCCGAGCACCATCGGCGCCTTCAGGATCGACTCGCCGACGGCGCCGTGCTTCCAGTAGTGCAGATCCGACCCGCAGACGCCGCCGAATGCGACGGTAATGACCGCCTCGTCGGCCGCGGGCTCGGCCAGGGCGATCCGCTCGACCCGGAGGTCGTCGGCGCCGTGCGCGACGACCGCGGTCGTGGTGCGGGTGCTGGTGGATGTGCTCATGTCGATACTCCTCAGACGACGACGGTCATGCCGCCGTCCACGAACAGGACCTGTCCGTTGACGTAGTCGGATGCGGACGACGCGAAGAACACCGCGGGACCCATCAGGTCCGCCACGGTCCCCCAGCGGTTCGCCGGGGTGCGGCCGAGGATCCAGGCGTTGAACTCCGGATCGTCGACCAACTTCTGCGTCATCTCGGTGTGGATGTAGCCCGGAGCGATGCCGTTGATCTGCAGCCCCGAACCTGCCCACTCCGCGGTCATCGCGCGCGTCAGATTGCGCAGGGCACCTTTCGCGGCCGTGTACGGGCCGATCGTGACGCGGGCGAGGTCGGTCTGCACCGAGCAGATGTTGATGATCTTGCCCGCGCCGCGCCCCACCATCCCGGCCGCGACCGCGCGGCCGACGATGAAGGCGCTGGTCAGGTCGATGTCGATGACGCGGCGGAAGTCCTCCACGCTCACCTCGAGCAGGGGCTGGCGGTGCTGGATGCCGGCGTTGTTCACGAGGACGTCGATCGGCCCGAGCTCGGCCTCGATCGACTCGACGGCAGCACGCACGGCCTGCTCGTCCGTGACATCGAAGGCGCGGGAGGCGACGCGGTCCGTGCCGAAGCGCTGTGCGAGCGTCGCGCGGGTCGCGTCGAGCCGGGCGGCGTCGACGCCGTTGAGCACGATGGTGGCGCCGGCCT
This sequence comes from Actinomycetes bacterium, assembly GCA_023390155.1. Classification (GTDB taxonomy): domain Bacteria; phylum Actinomycetota; class Actinomycetes; order Actinomycetales; family Microbacteriaceae; genus Leifsonia. The sequence continues at coordinate 3,181 of JAEWDJ010000515.1, forward strand.
CGGCGAGCCCGGTGGCGATGCTGAGGCCGATGCCGCGGCTGGAGCCGGTGATCAGAGCGATCCGGCCGGTGAGATCGAAGGTCATGGCTGCGTGTTCTCCGTTCAGTAGAACTCGACGGTGTCGACGACGTTGGCGAGAGGGTGGCCGTCCAGCAGCCGGGTGGCGTTGGCCGCGAACAGCTGCGCGATGCGGCGCTCCTCCGCGTCGTTGAGGGCGGCCGTGTGCGGGCTGATGAGCACGTCGTCCCGGTCCCAGAGCGGGCTGTCGGCGGCGAGCGGCTCGGCCTCGAACACGTCGAGCGCGGCGAACCCGACCTGGCCGGCCTCCAGGGCGGCGACGAGGGCGGTCTCGTCGATCACCGTTCCCCGGCCCACGTTGGCGACGGTCGCGCCGGGCTTGAGCGCGGCGAAGAACCGGGCGTCCAGCAGATGGTGGGTCGCGTCCGTGCCGGGGAGGGTGTTGACCACGGCGTCGAGCTCGCCCGCGACCTCCAGCAGCTGATCGGGATGAATCACGCGGGCGACGCCCGGGATGCTCACCTCTCGGCGGCTGGTCCCGATGACCGTGGCGCCGAGGGCACCGAGCTTCTCGGCCGCGACCGACCCGATCCCGCCCAGACCGAGCACCAGCACGGTCTGCTCGCTGACCTGGCCCATCGACCACCGGCCGCTCCACTCCCGCCGTCGCTGCTGCGCCCGGAGGCGGCCGAGGCTCTTCGCGCCGGCGAGCACGCCGAACACCGCGAACTCGGCGAGCGGGCCACCGTGGACGCCGGCGGAGGTGGTGAAGGTCACCCGCTCGAGCTCGTCGGCGCTGAGGCCGGCGGCCTTGACCTGGCCGCCGCCTCCGGCCGCCATCGTGTGCACCCACCGCAGGCGGGGGTTCGCCCGCACAGTTCGCGCCAAAGCTGCGGGGTCGACATCGGGGATGCCGTACAGCGCGTCGGCGGCGCCGAGCATGGCGTCGTACGCAGCCTGCTGCTCGGGTGTGCGGGACCACTCGGGGTCACCGGAGAAGTCGGCCGCCCAGCGCATGGGTGGCAGCAGCTCCGGCTTGTAGACGAGCTCCACCCGCGGCTCCAACTCGGCGATGCGCGCGGCGTCGGCCTCCTTCAGCGGTGCGGCGACGGCGACGCGGAGGCGATCGCCGGTCATGCGCGTGCGCTCCGCAGCTGCTCGACCTCGGCGTCCTTGCTCGCCTCGAGCGCGACGATCTCCTGGACGGCGGCGATGACCTCGTCGGCGCGGTGCGGCGGGATGACGATCACGCCGTCGGCATCGGCGGCGACGATGTCGCCCGGGTTCACGACGACGCCCCCCACCGCGACCGGCTCGCCGATCACGCCGGGGCCGTTCTTCCAGGGGCCGGCGGGCGTCAGGCCCCGGGCGAACACCGGGAAGCCGAGCTCGGCGATGATGTCGCGGTCGCGGACGTACCCGTCGACAACCGCGCCCACGGCGCCGAACACGTCGAACCGCTGGGCGAGGTTGTCGCCCATGATCGCGCGCCCCTCGTAGCCGAAGGCGTTGATGACGAGGATGTCGTCCTCGCGGATCAGGTCGAGGGCGGCGATCACCGCCTTGTTGTCGCCGGCGACCGTCAGCACGGGCAGGGCCGAGCCGACCGCCTTCGCGCCGTTCCAGATGGGCGAGATCCCCCCGTCCACGATGTTGAGCCGGTCGAGGGCGTCGCCGAGGTTGGCGACGGAGTGCTTCCGCAGCTCCTCGAGGACGGCCTTGTCGACGCGCGGCCATTCCGGCGCGATGCGGACGTTGTCGGTGCTCATGTTCTTCGTCTCCTCAGATGGGGGTGGTTCGCGTTCGTGGCGCGGAGGTCGGGGGTCGTGCAGGTCAGGGGTAGAGCCCACGGGCGGTGTGCGCTTCGGTCACCCGTTCCACGGCGGTGAGCATCGCTGCCTCGCGGAGGGTGCGGCCGTGGCGCGCGGCAGCGCTGCTGACGGCGTCCCAGCTCGCGAGCATGCGGTCGCGGAGGCGCTCCTCGACCAGCTCGAGCGGCCACCGGTAGGTCTGGTTGGCCTGGCTCCACTCGAAGTACGAGACGATCACGCCGCCGGCGTTCGCGAGGATGTCGGGCACGATGAGCACTCCCGCCTCGGTGAGCTTGGCATCGGCGTCGTTGGTGGTGGGGCCGTTCGCACCCTCCACCACGATGGAGGCACGGATGCGCTCGACGTTCGTGCTGTTGATGACGCCTTCGACCGCGGCCGGGATGAGGACGTCGACGTCGAGCTCCAGCAGCGACGCTCCATCGAGGGAGGAGGCATCGGCGAAGCCCTCCACCCGTCCGGTCGCATCGACGTGGGCGGCGAGGGCCGCGATGTCGAGGCCGGCGGAGTTGTAGACGGCGGCGTACTGGTCGCTGACGGCGAGGACGCGCACGCCGGCTTCGGCGAGGAAGAGGGCGGCGCTGCGGCCGACCTTCCCGAAGCCCTGCACGGCGGCCGTCGCCCGGCCGGGTGTGTAGCCGCGATGGGCAAGGGCCGCAAGGGTGACGTGCGCGACGCCGCGGGAGGTGGCCGTCGCGCGTCCGAGCGAGCCGCCGAGGATGATCGGCTTGCCGGTCACGACCCCGGGGACGGTGAAGCCGCGGCTGGTGGAGTAGGTGTCCATCATCCACGCCATCGTCTGTTCGTCGGTGCCGACGTCCGGGGCCGGGATGTCGCGTTCCGGGCCGATGATCGGGAGGATCTCGCTGGTATAGCGACGGGTCACCCGCTCGCGCTCGGCCACCGAGTAGCCCCGGGGGTCGAAGGCGACTCCGCCCTTGGCGCCGCCGTACGGCAGATC
>JAEWDJ010000120.1 GCA_023390155.1 Actinomycetes bacterium
CCCGACGAGCGTGGCGAACGCCGACTCGGCGGGGCCGCCCGACGCCCGGCGCCGCCGGACCGTCTCGGCGATCGCGTCGGCGCGGGGGAGCAGGCGGGTCGCACTCGCGGTCACGACGTCGACCCAGCCCTCGACCAGGGCGAGGACCGTCTCGAGGCGCGCGAGGGCCTCCAGCTGCTCCTCCGTCTTCGGCGGGATGAGCGCGCCGCTCACCATCGCCTCCCGCAGCTCCTCCGGATTTGCCGGGTCGAAGCTCTCGGCGAGCGACTCGAGCCGCTCGGTGTCGATCGTGATCCCCTTCGCGAAGGCCGTGATCTGGGTGATCAGCTGGAGGCGCAGCCACTTCGCGTGGCGGAAGAGGCTGGCGTGGGCGAGCTCGCGGACCGCCAGGTACAGCTGCACCTGGTCCTCGGGGATGTCGAGGCCGGCGCCGAACTCGGCGACGTTCTGCGGGAGCAGGGCGGCGCGGCCGTCGGCGAGCAACGGGATGCCGATGTCGCCGCCGGAGACGACCTCCTTGGCGAGCTGCCCGACGACCTGGCCGAGCTGCATGGCGAAGAGCGCTCCGCCGATGGAGCGCATGACCTGGCCGGCGTTCTGCAGCATGCCCTGCATCTCCTCCGGCGCCTGCTCGGTGAGCACCCGGGTCAGGGCGTCGGAGATGCTGAGCGCCACGGGCTCGGCCAGCTGGGTCCACAGCGGCATGGTCTGCCGCGCCCACTCGGCGCGGCCGATCAGCTCCGGCGTGCCGGGCAGGCCGGCGACTGTGGTCGCCTGGTCGAGCCACAGGCCGGCCACGTGGAAGGCCTGGTCGAGGGATCCGCGCTCGGCCGGGGTGACGGCGTGCGCGCCCTCGCCCGCCAGCGTGCGCGCCTGCTGCTCGGCGATGTCCCAGTTGATGCCGCCGCCAGGGTTCAGCAGGGCGTTCTGCAGCTGCCCGAGGAGCTGCTGGATGCTCGCCGGATCGTTCGGGAGTCCGGCGGCCCCGGCCAGCTGGCTCGGGTCGATCGACGAGTCTCCCGAGAGGAACTCGCGCAACATGTCCCGGAACTCGTCGTCCGGCTCCTTGTTCGGCTCGTCGGCCATCGTGGGCGCCCCTCGTCTCGAAGTGATACCGCCGCGGTGTGCGGCTTTCAGGCTCGCCATCTACGCTAGCTGCTGTTCTCCAAGAGCCGGGTGGGAATCCGCCCCGGCGAGCAGGGCGCGCCGTGCGCCCGTGGCGAACACGACCGAAGGGACGACCGCGTGACGCTGTTCACCGACGACGAGCACGCCGCGGCCGAGCCGCGGCCCACGGTCCGGCCCTCGCGGCGGATCGTGATCGGCTGGGTCTCGGTGCTCGTCGCCTTCGCGCTCACCCTCGTGCTCGCGCTGGCGCCCGCGCCCTTCGTGATCGAGATCCCCGGGCCCGTGTACAACACGCTCGGCACGGATCAGCGCGTCGGAGACGACAAGAGCGACGACGCCAAGCAGCTCATCTCCATCCCCGACGAGAAGACGTATCCGACCTCGGGCTCCCTCGACCTGCTCACCGTCTCGGTGGTGGGCAACCCGGATCAGCGCCCGACCTGGTTCGACATCGTGTCGTCGTGGTTCCAGCCGAGCCGCGCGGTCATCCCGATCGACTCCGTCTTCCCGCCCGGAACCACCACCGAGCAGTCCAACGCCGAGAACGCCGCGCTGATGGTCGACTCGCAGCAGGACGCGGTGGCCGCCGCCCTTAACGAGCTCGGCTACGACTTCCCGCAGGCGATCGTGGTGAAGCAGCTGATCACCGGCACCCCGGCCGCCGAGAGCCTCAAGGAGGGCGACGAGATCGTCAGCGTGAACGGCACCGACGTGACGAGCGTCCAGGCGCTGCGCGACGCCATCGCGAAGAACGGCACGGACACCCCGGCGCAGATCGGCATCGTGCGCGACGGCGCGGCGTCCACGGTCGCGATCACCCCGACCGAGTCCGGCGGGCGCGCGGTGCTCGGGATCGGGGCGGGCATGGACTACACGTTCCCGTTCGAGGTGAAGATCCAGCTGGACGACGTGGGCGGCCCGAGCGCCGGCCAGATGTTCGCCCTCGGCATCATCGACAAGCTGACGCCGGGAGAACTGACAGGCGGCAAGAAGATCGCGGGCACGGGCACCATCGACAACGCGGGCAACATCGGCGCCATCGGCGGCATCCGGCAGAAGATGTACGCGGCGCGCGACACCGGGGGAGCGGCCTACTTCCTCGCCCCCGCGTCGAACTGCGACGAGGTCACGGGTCACATCCCGTCGGGCCTGAAGGTGTTCGCGGTGAAGACCCTCGCCGATTCGCTGAAGGTCCTGAAGGCCGTCAGCAGCGGCGGGAGCACCGCGGACCTCCCCACCTGCCCCGCCTCCTGACCGGGCACGGGACGGGCGGAGGACGCGCCCGGCCCAGCGGCGGGCACGGCGTTCTCCAAGCGACGCCCGCCTAGGATGGATCCGATCCGCACATCACGCGAGAGCAAGAGGGCCGCACGTGAGTTCTACAACCGCCGCACGACCAGCAGGGCGCCGCCGAGCGGCCGTCTGGATCACCCTCGGGGTGATCGTCGCCCTGGTGATCCTGTTCTTCGTCTTCGCCGGGCTCTACGCGGACATCCTCTGGTACCAGCAGGTCGGCTTCCTCAACGTGCTGACGACGCAGTGGTTCGGCGCGATCGCCATGTTCTTCATCGGGTTCCTCGGGATGGCGCTGCCGCTGTGGGCGTGCATCCAGCTCGCGTACCGGCTGCGTCCGGTCTACGCCAAGCTGAACAGCCAGCTCGACCGCTACCAGCAGGTGATCGAGCCGCTGCGGCGCCTGGCGATGTACGGCATCCCGATCGTCTTCGGCATCTTCGCCGGCGTCTCGGCGTCGAGCCGCTGGCAGCTGGCCGCCGCCTGGATCAACGGCACCGCGTTCGGCAAGACCGATCCGCTCTTCCACCTGGACATCGGCTTCTACGTCTTCGCGCTGCCGTTCTACCGCAGCGCCATCGGGTTCGCCTCCGCGGTGGTCCTGATCTCGCTGATCGCGACGCTCGCCACCTGCTACCTGTACGGCTCCATCCGCGTCTCGGGCCGCGAGGTCCGCATCAGCAAGGCCGCGCGCATCCAGATCTCGGTCGTCGCCGGCCTCTACCTGCTCCTGCAGGGCGTGTCCATCTGGCTCGACCGGTACGCGACGGTCACCGACTCGAACGTCGGCGACATGATCAACGGCGCCGCGTACACGGACGTCAACGCGACCATCCCCGGCCGCGCCGTGCTGGCGGGTGCCGCGATCTTCGTCGCGATCCTGTTCATCGTCACCGCGTTCGTCGGCCGCTGGCGCTTCCCGCTCGTCGGCACCGCGCTGCTCATCGTCGCCGCGCTCGTCGTCGGCGCGATCTTCCCGTGGGTCATCCAGCGCTTCCAGGTCGAGCCGAGCCAGAAGACGCTGGAGACGCCGTACATCCAGGACTCGATCGACGCCACGAGGGACGCCTACGGTCTGAGCGACATCGAGGTCGTCCCGTACGACGCCAAGACGGACGCGGAGGCCGGAGCGCTCCGGCAGGACGCGCAGACGACCGCGCAGATCCGCATCATCGACCCGGCGATCGTCAGCCCGTCGTTCCGCCAGCTGCAGCAGTTCCGGCAGTACTACGCCTTCCCGAACACCCTGAACGTCGACCGCTACACCATCGACGGCAGCGAGCAGGACGCCGTCGTCTCCGTACGCGAGCTCCAGCAGTCCGGTCTGACCAGCGCCCGCAACTGGTACAACGACACCCTGGTCTACACGCACGGGTACGGCATGGTCGCCGCTTACGGCAACCAGCGCTCGACCGACGGCCAGCCGGTGTTCATGGAGTACGGCATCCCGACGCAGGGCACCCTCGGCGAGTACGAGCCGCGCATCTACTTCGGCCAGCAGTCGCCGACCTACTCGATCGTCGGAGCGGCCAAGGGCTCCAAGTCGGTCGAGCTCGACTACCCGGGCGGTGAGGACGGCGCGCAGCAGACGTACACCACGTTCTCCGGCAACGGCGGCCCGAAGCTCGACAACATCTTTAAGCGGCTCGTCTACGCGCTCAAGTTCCAGGACGAGCAGATCGTGCTCTCCGACGCCGTCAACAACAACTCGCAGATCCTCTACGACCGCGACCCGATCAAGCGCGTGCAGAAGGTCGCGCCCTACCTGACCCTCGACTCGCAGGCCTACCCCGCGGTCGTGGACGGGCGCGTCAAGTGGATCATCGACGGCTACACGACGAGCGACCAGTACCCCTACTCGCACGTCGGCAGCCTGGGCGACGCGATCGCCGACACCGAGACGCCGAAGCCGGCCTACGCCTTCGACGACATCAACTACATCCGCAACTCGGTGAAGGCCACCGTCGACGCCTACGACGGCTCGGTGACGCTGTACGCCTGGGACGACTCCGACCCCGTGCTGAAGACCTGGGAGAAGATCTACCCGTCGACGGTGAAGCCGATCAGCGACATGAGCGCGCAGCTGCTCAGCCACGTGCGCTACCCGGCCGATCTGTTCAAGGTGCAGCGCTCGGTGCTCGGCCAGTACCACGTGACCGATGCCGGCTCGTTCTACTCCCGCGAGGACGCCTGGACCACGCCGAACGACCCGACGTCGTCCTCGACCGACCCGACGCTGCAGCCGCCGTACTACCTGACGATGCAGATGCCGGGGCAGGAGGCGCCGAGCTTCTCGCTCTACACGACGTTCATCCCGCAGGCCTCGAGCGAGGCCAGCCGATCCGTGCTGAAGGGATACCTGGCGGTCGACGCCGACGCCGGCTCGACGAAGGGCAAGGTGGCCTCCGGCTACGGCAAGCTGAGACTCCTGTCGCTGCCCTCCAGCGATACCATCCCGGGTCCGGGGCAGGTGCAGAACAACTTCAACTCCGACCCGACCGTGTCGCAGGAGCTGAACCTCCTGCGTCAGGGCAAGACGGACGTGATCAACGGCAACCTGCTGACGCTGCCCGTCGGCGGCGGCCTGCTCTATGTGCAGCCGGTGTACGTCAAGTCCACCGGTGAGACGAGCTATCCGCTGCTCCAGAAGGTGCTCGTCGCGTTCGGTGACAAGATCGCCTTCGAGGACACGCTCGACCAGGCGCTCGACCAGCTGTTCGGCGGTGACTCCGGTGCGACGGCCGGCGACAACAACGTGCCGGGCACCGGCGGCGGGACGAGCGGCGGGGGAGACGCGGGCACCGGAACGGACACGGGATCCGGGTCCGGCACCGGATCCGGGTCGTCCGGCTCCGCGGACAACCCCGCGCTGCAGAGCGCGCTCCAGCAGGCCAAGCAGGCCCTGACGGATCGGGAGGCCGCCCTGAAGGCCGGCGACTGGGCGGCGTACGGCGAGGCCGACGCCCGCCTGCAGCAGGCCCTGCAGGCCGCCATCGCGGCGGAGGGCGGCAAGTAGCCTCAGGATCGACAGACGGCGGCCCCCCCGGGGCCCCCCCCGGGCCGCCCGGCGGTGCCCCCC
>JAEWDJ010000131.1 GCA_023390155.1 Actinomycetes bacterium
TCCCTCAGCCGCTGACGACGGGGAGCGCACGCGGGGCGGCGGGCGCGACGGCTCCCGGCGCGGACCCGCTGGACGAGCCGCTGGGGCTGGCCGGGCCGGACGGGCCCGCCTGCGTCGGCTCGGAGCCGATGGTCGGTCCCGTGATCGCGACTATGGTGCTCCAGCGCGCGGTCGTACCGGCGGCCACGAGCTCGACGCTTCCGGCGGCGGTGACGCCCGTCCGCACGTACTGCCGTGAGACGGACCCGTACTTGTCTGCCACGAACGACGTCGGCCCTGGCAGGTTCGTCCCGTTGTAGGCCGCCGTCAGCGAGACCGTCTCCCCCGGCGTGAAGCCGCTGGCCTGGACGGTGAGCCCGACGGAGGGATCCATGAACTGGGTGGTCGTCAGAGAGGGCGCATTCGTCTCGATTCCGGGAGCAGCCCGGACGTCGAACGCGATCGCGTTCGACGTGTCGCCGGCGTCGCTGGTCGCCGTCAGCCAGAGCGACCAATCCGCCCATGCGTCCGGCCCCATCGTCGGGATCCAGCCGGTCACGGAGATGAGGCCCGATGCGCTGGCGACGGTGGTGGTGTCGCCGTAGTGGACCTTCGATCCAGCGGCGTCAGGCCCCCAGCCGACCGACAGCGTCACCGTCGACCCCGGGGTGAAACCATCGCCGGTGACGTCGATCCCGCTCCCCCACGAATCCGTGTAGACGACCGGCGTCGTCACCGCGATCGATGCCGTGGCCGCGTGGGCGGGCGCCGCGACCAGGACACTGCCCATGACCAGTGCGGCCACCGCGGTGACGAGTGCCCAGCGCGAGCGTGCGGAACGAACCATGTTTCCCCCTGATGTCAGTGGCCCGAGCCGGGCTTCACAACCTTAGAAGGGGCGGGTATTTGACGTCAATCAAGTATCAGTCCCGTCCGCACCCCTCTCCAGGTGTCGCGCAGCGTCGGCTGGTCGAGACACCCGGCATCCCGACAGGCCCGCGTGTTCTGCCGCTCCCGCGCATCGTCCGTCGTGAACCCGTCGCGGGCCGTGCGCTGCTCCAGGGTCTCGAGCTCCTGAAAGAACGTCACCTGCCAGCCCGCGGGCCCCTGGACCCGGCCGTTCAGGCTCTGGAACGGCGTACGGACGGGAGGCGCGATCACCTCCGTGCCCTCGGCCGCCACGGTGGCGACGGCCCGCTGGGTGTCGTCGACCTCCAGGGCGATGCGGAGGACGCCGGGCGTGTGCGGCGCGCCCTCGACCTCGTCGATCGCTGTCGCGTGACTGGGCGTCGCCAGCTCGATGGTCGCGATGCCGGCGTGCAGGATGGCGACGCGGTCGTCGCCCTCGGTGGCGAAGGCGAGCTGTTCCGGAATTCCCAACACGTCGCGGTAAAAACGCAGCGCGCTGTCGAAGTCGTCGGTCTCGATGATGAGGCGCAGCTGCTTGGGTGCGATCGGTGGTGTAGGCATGCGGCCATTCTGAATGCCGCTGGGATCCGACTGCCACCCCTTGGCTGCTCCCCCACGCTCGACCGGTAGCTGCGACGTCGTCATCCCCATCCGCTGTGTAGGTCGAGGTGAGCGTCGGAACCGACCGCTACGCTCGGTTCAGACGAGGGAGGAATGCGATGGGTGTGGCATTTCCGGTGGGGCCGGTGTCGGTCATGACCAGCGATGGCGACACGGTCATCCTGCATATCTGCGATCTCTGCGGTGCAGCCGTGATCGACGGCGAGGCGACCGACCTCGCGTTCCACAAGCGCTGGCACCGCGTCACAGGCTCCGGCAACTGGGTCGATCCCGCGACCGGACGCGTTCACGGTCCCGGTAGCCCGCCCGCTCCGTTCGGTTCATCGGTCTGAGACGGCGCCGAAACAGAACCAGGCATGCGGCCATTCTCGATGCGTCTGGCATCCGCCCGCCAGCCCTTGGCCTCTCTCCCGACCGTGTGCATACTCGGAGCATCGAATCCGCTACGAGATCCAAAGGGGGATCCATGCGTAAGAGAATCCTGGCCGCCGCCATCGCGCTGGCCGCATTCGCCGGGCTGGCCGTCGGCACACCGGCCGTCGCCAGCACGGGAGGCACGCCGGACGGGAACACCCACCCGAACGTCGGGCTGATCCTGTTCTATGACGCCGACGGGCGCTTCCGCTGTTCGGCGACGCTGGTGTCGCCGACGGTGGTCCTGACCGCCGCGCACTGCACGTCCGGAACGCTGGGCAAGACGCTGGTCACGTTCGACTCGGTGATCGCCGAGCAGCCGCCCGCGCCGTTCCCGGTCGCCGCCGATCCGACCGTCGGGTTCACCGCCGCCGAGATCGCTGCCGCCGGGTACGTCTCCGGGACGGCGTACACGCACCCGGACTACTCGGACTTCACGGACACGGCCAACTGGAACGACGTCGGCGTGATCGTGCTGGACCAGCCGCTGGCCGCGTTCGGGTCGGGGTACCCGCAGCTCGCGCCCGTCGGCACCCTGGACGCGATCAAGACGAGCAATCTGTCGAAGACGCTGTTCACGGCGGTCGGCTATGGCACGGAGGTCCGCAAGCCGGAGACGGGCCCGCAGAAGCCGCAGCCGATGAGCTATCCGCTGATCCGGCGTTACGTCGACATGCCGGGCCAGAAGCTCACGCCGCAGATCCTCCAGACGAACGGCAACCCGAATGACACGCGCGGTACCGGCGGGACCTGCTTCGGCGACTCCGGTGGACCCGTGTTCCTGGGCGACCGTCTGGTCGCCGTGACCAGCTACGGCTACACGGACAACTGCCGCTACCTCGGCGGCTATCAGCGTGTGGACATCCCGGTCGTCGACACCTGGCTGGCGACCTTCGGGGTCTGATCCCCGCTCCCCCGGGCTCGGTGAATAAACGACGCCCCTCCGTTGTTATTGAGAATAGCTTTCAACAAGGGAGGTCCGTCATGAAGGTTCGCAACTCACTGAGCTCGCTCAAGGCGATGCCCGGCGCGCAGGTGGTGCGCCGCCGCGGCCGCACGTTCGTCATCAACAAGAAGAACCCGCGGATGAAGGCCCGTCAGGCCTGATCGACGGGGAGAAAGGGGCGCCGGGTCGTTGGCCCGGCGCCCCTCGTCGTCGCGGCGGGGCCGCGCGCAGGTGCCGCGCCCCGTGCCAAGATACGAGACATGACGCGCGTTCGCCTCGACCTCTTCCTCTCGCTCGACGGCTACGCCGCGACGGCCGAACCCACCCCCGAGAGCCCGATGGGCGAGGACTGGGAACGCTTGACCGCGGCCTATGTGAGCACCCGGACCTTCCGCAGCAAGGTCTTCGGCGACGACAGCGGCGCGGGGACGACCGGCGTCGACGACCGCTACGCTTCCGCCTTCTTCGAGGGGATCGGCGCGGAGATCATGGGCGCCGGGATGTTCGGCTTCCACTCCTTCCCCGACGACCAGGACTGGCAGGGCTGGTGGGGCGACGAGCCGCCGTTCCACTCGCCCGTGTACGTGCTGACGCGCACGGCGCCGCGGGAACCGATCGCGATGAACGGCGGGACGACGTTCCACTTCCGCGACGGCGCCATCGAGTCGGTCCTCGCCGAGGCGACCGAGGCCGCCGCGGGACGCGACGTGCGCGTCGGCGGCGGGATCGGCACCGCGCGGGAGTTCCTGCTCGCCGGCCTGGTGGACGAGCTCCACCTGCAGATCGCCCCGGTGGTGCTCGGTCGCGGCACCCGGCTCTGGGACGGGCTCGACGGGCTGGACCGTACCCACGCGGTCACCACCGAGGTGGCGGAGAGCGGGACCATCCACGTCACGTTCGCGCGGTAGCCCCACCCTCCGCCGCCGCACCTAGCTCAGGTGCCGGGCGAAGAAGCGCGCCGCATCCTCTCCCGCGAACGCCGGAACGCCCCGGTGCCCGCCGAGGTTGGCCTGGAGCGTCTTCTCCGCGGAGCCGAAGGCGTCGAACAGATCGAGGGCGGCCTGACGGTCGTTGCCCTCGTCATCCCACTGCAGGAGCACGTGCAACGGGATGGTGACGCGACGCGCGTCCTCGAGGATCGTCCGCGGGATGTAGCTGCCCGCGAACAGACCCGCGGCCACCACGCGCGGCTCGGTCAGGGCCAACCGGACGCCGATCGAGATGAACCCGCCCGAGTACGCGACCGGGCCGGCGATCTCGGGCAGGGCGAGTGCGGCGTCGATGACGTCGCGCCACTCGGGCACACTCGCCGCGACGAGGGGCAGGACGAGCCGGTCGACGATGTCGGGCGTCACCGGCTCTCCGGCGGCGAGGGCCCGGCGGAGGTCCGCACGCGCCTCCTCGACCGCCGGAAGGGGCTGCCGCTCCCCCGCACCGGGCAGCTCGAGGGTGACGGCGGCGTACCCGTCGGCGGCGGAGCGGGTCGCCCGGGCCTCCAGTCGGCTGAGCATGGGCGCCAGGCCGCCGGGATGTCCGAGCAGGATCAGCGGGACGGGGTGCGACGGTGAGGCGGAAGCGGGCGTCCACAGGATGCCCGGGACCCCGCCGAGGGTGAATCGGCGTTCACGGACGCCGTCGAGCGAGCGCTCGGAAGTGAAGTCGAAATGCATGGTCGTTCCTTTCAGGGAGTGCTGGATGGCGCTCCCGGACGACCTATCGCCCGACCGTGTCCCTGGAGAGGAGCACCCACGTCGTCTTGCTCATGGGTATCACCTCCTCGCTCTGCTGCACGGACCCGGGAACTGTAGCACGGAGGCGATGCGCGGTCCACGACGACGACGACGTGGCGGACGGCAGCGGCCGGGCCGTAGGGTCGACTCCGTGGACCTTCCCCTGACGCTCGCCACTCCCCCAGCGGCCGCCGTCCGATGACCGACGACGAGCAGGCGCTGGCCGGCGGCAATGCGAGCGGCGAGGTCGTGCGGATCGGCGTCACCATCCGCAAGCCGTGGACGGGCGCGACCGCCGGCGTTCACACGGTCCTGCGGTCGCTCCGCGCGAACGGCGTCGACGCTCCAGAGCCGCGCGGTCGCGACGATCGCGGGCGCCAGGTGCTGGAATACGTCCCCGGACCTCTCGCCATGGACGCGCCTCCCCTGACGGCGGACGAGCTGCGCCGGGTCGGCGCGCTGGTGCGCACGCTCCACGACACCAGCGAGCGCCTTCGCCTCGCCGCTGATCCTGCCCTCGGCGGCGTCGCGTGGGACGACCTCCTCCCGGCGCCCGGTGCGGACCTGATCTGCCACAACGACCTCGCCCCGTGGAACCTGATCGTCGGCGACCGCTGGGTGTTCATCGACTGGGACGCCGCAGGGCCGAGCACACGCCTCTGGGACCTGGCGTACGCCGCGCAGAGCTTCACGTTGAACGATCCGGCTCAGCCTCCCCGGGAGGCGGCGGACCGGCTGCGGGCGTTCGTGGCGGGCTACGACGCGGACCGCGGGCTGCGGGAACGGCTCCCCGCCGCGATGGCCGATCGTGCGGCGACGATGCACGAGCTCCTGCGCTCCGCCCACACGGCCGCGCGGGAGCCGTGGGGCACCATGTTCGTCGAGGGCCACGGCGCGCACTGGGCCGGTGTCACCGACTATGTCCGAGAGCACCGCTCGGTCTGGGCGGCGGCGTTGGCGACGGGAGAGCTGCCGGCCTGACAGCGCTGCCGCGGCTCAGGCCGAGATCGCCGCCCGGGCCTCCACGACCTCGTGCTCGAGCGCGCGCCCGTCCAGGAACCGCAGGATCTCGTCGGTGGCGAGGGCGCCCAGCCGTGCCTCCTCCGTGCCGAGGCTCCCGGCGATGTGCGGGGTGACGACGACGTTCGGCAGGCGCAGCAGCGGGTGGCCCACGGGCAGCGGCTCGGGCTCGGTGACGTCGAGGAGCGCGAACAGGTCGGGCCGCTCCCCCAGCGCCGCCGCGAGCACGTCGTGGTCGATCAGGCCGCCGCGCGCCGTGTTGATCAGCGTCGCGCCCGCGGGGAGCGAGCGCAGCAGCTCGCCGTCGATCAGGTGGCGGGTCGCGTCGGTGAGCGGCGCGTGGAGCGAGAGCACATCGGCCCGCCGGAACGCGCCGGCCAGCGTGACGGACTCGATCCCGAGCTCGGCGGCGACGTCGAGCGGGAGGTAGGGGTCGTGGGCGAGCAGCCGCACGTCGCGATCCCGCAACCGCTCGGCGACGAGCCGGCCGATCGCCCCGAGGCCCACGAGCGCGATGGTCGCGCCGTCCAGTCCGTGCACCCCGGCCCGCTCGGGGACGCGGTTAGAGCTGTGCGACGCCAGGGCCAGTCGCCAGGTGTTCTTCAGCGCGAGATGGAGCTGGGCCACCGTGAAGTCGGCCACCGAGACGGCGTTGGCGGTCACCGCGTTGCAGACGCGGATCCCCCGCGTCCACACGTCGTCCGTGACGACGCCGCGGATGCTCCCGGCGGCGTGGGCGACCAGGCCGAGATCCGGGAACCGCGCCAGCAGCTCCGCGTCGAGGCGCGGGGCCTCCCAGCCGGTGAGCAGGACACGTGCGGCTGACGCGTCGACCGAGGTCGGCGCCAGGGGCCGCAGCGTCGCGGGATCGAGCTCGACGACGTCGGCGCGGGCTCCGAGCCGGGCGCGAGCCCGCCGGTCGAGCACCGAGTCACGCCACTGCGCTCCGATGAGCACCGCCACCACCGGGCGGCCGAGGTCTGCGTTGGACACGACTCCATCGTCGACGACGGTCGCGCGCAGGCGGACTGGATCGATCGCAAACGATCGGAACCGATCAGTGCACGCTATTCTGACGGTGTCCGACGGAAGGAGACCCCGTGATCGCCACCGAACGCCGCGAGGTGATCCTCCGTGAGTTGCGGCTGCGCGGCTCCCTCGGCGTGGCGGAGTTCGCGGCGCGGGTCGGCGCCTCCCCCATCACCGTGCGTCGCGACCTGGCCGAGCTCGAACGCGCCGGTCGACTGACCCGCGTGCACGGCGGGGCCACGACGGTCAAGCCGGCCGACGAACGGGCCGAGCCCGCGCTGGATCCGACCACCCGGCAGCTCGCCGCGACGTTCGGCGTGAGCCCACGCACACCGGCCGACCCGTCGGTGGTCGCGACCATCGGGATGATCGTGCCGAGCCGCCACTATTACTTCGCGGCGCTCATCGAGGGCGCCCAGAGCGCTGCGCGCCTCGCCGGAGTGCGCCTGATGCTCGGCATCTCCGAGTACAACGAGGGCGAGGAGGTCCGGATGTTCCAGCGCATGCTGGCGCTCGGGCTCGACGGCATCCTGGTCACGCCCACCAGGCCGGACCTCGCGGCGAGCCCGCTCCGGCCTCTGATCGAGAGCGCCGACATCCCGATCACCGTCGTCGAACGGGTGTGGGAGTTCCCGACCGCCCGGCACATCGTGCATGCCGTGCGCTCGGACCACCGGGCGGGCGGAGAGCTCGCCGCGCGCCACCTCGCCGGGCTCGGGCACGGCCGCCTCGCGCTCTTGACCGGGGACAACCCGCACGTCGACCAGATCACGGCCGGGTTCCGGGCCGCGGCCGCCGAGGCGGGATGCGAGGTGCACGCTCTCGGATCCGACCCGGCACATCCCGACGGGGACGCCACGGATCCGATGGCCGGCGCCCATCGGCATCTCACCGAGGCGCTCGGTGCGGGTGTCACCGGG
>JAEWDJ010000140.1 GCA_023390155.1 Actinomycetes bacterium
GCGTCAGGTCGCCCTTACCGCGCAGGCGGGCGGGCGGCGGGCCCGCGAGGAGCGGCTCGTCGCGGGTCTCCGGCTCGATGGCGCGCGCCGGCTCGCCCCTCGGGGCCGGATCCGCGGGCGCGGGGAGAGCGGACGGCGTGGGGACCGGGGTGGGGAGGTCGACGGTGCGGACGAGGTCGTCGAGGATCGCCTGGAAGGCGTGCGACGACGTCGACACCGCGGGCGCGATGTCGTCGGTCTCGGGCCCGAGCCACTCAGGCCGCGATCGACTCGGCACCTCTCACCACCCCGACGGTCTCGATGTTCGCCTGCACCGCGGTGACCTCCTGGTACGAGAGCACGGCGAGACCGCTCAGCTGACCGGCGACGAGGCGGCGGATGGCGGGCCTCAGGGCGGGGGCGCACACGAGCACCGCGGAGACGCCGAGGTCGTCGAGCTGGGCGGCGGTCTGCTTGAGGGAGCCCATCACGGCCTCCAGGCGGGAGGGGTCGAGGACGATCTGCGTGCCCAGCTCGGAGGGGCGGAGGCCCTCCAGCAGGGACTGCTCGAGGCCCGGGTCGATCATGATGACCCGCAGCGTGTCGCCGTCGAGGTGCGGCGCGACGACGGCCGGGCCGAGGGCGGCGCGCGCCGCCTCGATGAGGCCCTCCGGGTCGTTCGACACCTTGGCCCGCAGCGCGAGCGCCTCCAGGATGCGCGGGAGGTCGTTGATCGGCACCTGTTCGGCGAGCAGGCCCTGCAGCACCCGCTGCACCTCCGCGAGCGACAGGAGGCCCGGCACCAGCTCCTCCACCGCCGACGGGTTGACCTGCTTCACGCCCTCGGTGAGCTGGCGCACGTCCTCCCGGGTGAGCAGGCGGCCGGCGTTCGCGGTGATGATCGACGACAGGTGCGTGATGAGCACGGAGACGCGGTCGATCACGGTCGCGCCGCCGAGCTCGGCGCTGTGCCGCATCTCGCTCGGGATCCACTTGGCCGGCAGCCCGAAGACGGGCTCGATGGTGGGGGTGCCGGGCAGGCCGTCGAGGGCGTCGCCGAGCGCGAGCACGCGACCGGAGGGTGCCTGACCGCGGCCGGCCTCCACCCCGGCGATCTTGATGACGTAGGTGGAGGGCGGGAGCTCGGCCGAGTCGCGGGTGCGCACGGGCGGCACGATCACGCCGAGCTCCAGCGCGATCTTGCGGCGCAGCGCGCGCACGCGGGCGAGGAGGTCGTCGGAGGCGCCGCTGACGATGTCGACGAGGTCGGGCGCGAGCGTGATCTCGAGGGCGTGGACGCGCATCTGGTCCATGAGGTCGTCCGTCGTCTCGCCCGACCCCGACGCGGCGGCGACCGCCTTCTGCGCCGCCTCGGCCTTCTTCTGCTCGGCCTGCCGGGTCTTGAGCCGCTGGGCGGCGAGGATGAGGAAGGCGCCCACGAGCACGAACGGGATCGGCGGCATCCCGGGGATGAGCGCCATGACGATGGCCGCGCAGCCCGCGATCGTCAGGGCGTTGCGCGACTGGCTGAGCTGCCCGCTCGCCGTGGTGCCGATGTCGCTCTCGGCGTTGGAGCGAGTCACGATCATGCCGGTCGAGACCGCCATCAGGAGCGCCGGGATCTGCGTCACCAGGCCGTCGCCGATGGTCAGCAGGGTGTAGGTGTTGACGGCGTCGCCGAGCTCCATCCCGCGCTGGATCATGCCGATCGCGATGCCGCCGACGACGTTGATGACGATGATCAGGATGCCCGCGATCGCATCGCCCTTGACGAACTTGCTCGCGCCGTCCATCGCGCCGTAGAAGTCGGCCTCGGCCGACACCTCCGCGCGGCGCTGCCGGGCCTGCTCCTCGGTGATCAGCCCCGCGTTGAGGTCGGCGTCGATCGCCATCTGCTTGCCGGGCATGGCGTCGAGGGTGAAGCGCGCGCCCACCTCGGCGACGCGCTCGGCGCCCTTCGTCACCACGATGAACTGGATGACGACGAGGATGAGGAACACGACCGCGCCGATGATGATCGAGCCGCCGACCGCCACGTGGCCGAACGCCTGGATGACCTGGCCGGCGAACCCCTCCCCCAGCACGAGCCGCGTCGACGCGACGTTGAGGCCGAGGCGGAACAGGGTGGCGACCAGCAGCAGCGACGGGAACACCGAGAAGTCGAGCGGTTTCTTGGCGAACATCGTGGTCAGGAGGATGACCAGCGCGAGCATGATGTTCACGATGATCAGGGTGTCCAGCAGCCAGGCGGGCACGGGGACCACCAGCAGCATGATGATGCCGACGACGCCGATCGGCACGGCGACCTTGGCGCCCAGTCCGGTGCGCGGTCTCATGAGAGCCCTCCTAGAGGTGTCGGGGTCATCGTGTGGATGCCGGCGGCCGCGCCGCGCGCCTTCAGCGACATGACGAAGGCGAGCACGCGTGCGACCGCGTTGTAGAGCTCGACCGGGATCTCGTCGCCGAGCTTGCAGCCGGCGTGCAGGGCGCGGGCGAGCGGGATGTCCTTGACGATCGGCACGCGCTCCTCCTCCGCCTTCTCGCGGATGCGCTGGGCGATCACGCCGGCGCCCATCGCGACGACGCGCGGCGCGGACTTGCCCGGCTCGTATTTGATGGCGACGGCGATGTGGGTCGGGTTGACGAGCACGACGTCGGAGCCGCCGATCGCCGAGATCATGCGGTTGCGGCTCATCGCCAGCTGCCGGGCGCGGCGCTGCGACTTGATCAGCGGATCGCCGTCGGAGTTCTTGTTCTCGTCGCGCACCTCGCGCTTGGTCATGCGCGTCTGCTTGCGGTTGCGGCGCATCACGACGAGCACGTCGAGCGCGGCGAGCACCAGGCCCGCGCCGATCGCCGCCTGCAGCAGACCGGCGGTGCCGGACTGCGCGGCCTCGAGCAGCGAGGCGAGCGGCATGCTGCCGGAGGTGAGGAGCACCGGCATGAGGCCCTGCACGACGAGGTAGAGCCCGATGCCGACGACGGCCGACTTCAGCAGCGTCTTCACGCCCTCCCAGAGCGCGCGCATCCCGAACACCCGGCCGAGGCCGGTCACGAGGTTGAACTGCTCGTACTTGCCCTGCAGCTTCTTCAGGTGGATGCCGCCCTGCGCGGCCGCCGCGCCCACGACGGCGAGCGCGCCGACCGCGAGCAGCGGGCCGATCGTGGGCAGGATGCTGCCGAGCCCCTGGCCGAGCGCGGCGACCGCCTTCGCCGGGTCGGGCGACTCGATCACCGAGCGCACGCTGAACATCTGGTCGATCGCCGCGTTCGTGCCGAGCTGCATGGTGAACGGCAGCATGATCGCGGCGGCGCCGACGCCCACCCACGCGGTGAGGTCGGTGGACTTGCCGAGGCGGCCCTTCTCGCGGGCCTCCTTCATGCGTTTCTCGGTCGCCTGCTCGGTGCGTTCCTGCGCGTCGCTCACCGGCCCACCCCCAGCATGGTCTTGACCGCCGTGTCGGTGAGGCCGGAGACGACGCCCGGCAGGGCGACGAGCACGATGCCCGAGAGCACGACCGTGAGCATGATCTTGAGCGGGAAGCCGAGCGAGAACGCGTTGAGCGCCGGGGCGACGCGGGTGAGGAGGCCGAGGCCGACGTCGGCGAGGAACAGCACCACGATCAGCGGCCCCGCGATCTGGAGGGCGGCGACGAACATCTGCGTGAGGCCGGTCACCATCTCCTTCGCGGGGTCGGCGAGATCGAAGGAACCGGTGAGGGGGACCGCGTCGAACGTGCGCACCAGGCCGCCGATGATCAGCTGGTAGCCGCCCGACGCGAACAGCAGCGCCAGCGCGGTCAGCTGGAAGAGCCGGGTGAACTGGGCGCCGTTGATCATCGACTGCGGGTCGAAGGCCTGCGCGAGCTGGAACCCGCCGAACAGGTCGATCAGGCTGCCCGCCGACTGGATCGCGGAGAACACGAGGAACACCAGGAAGCCGAGCGTCGCCCCGACGGCGAGCTCACGCACCATGTCGAGCAGGAACGCGCCCGTGTCGCCCGACTGGTAGCCCGCCCCCACGCGCGGCGCGACCGCGATGGCGAGCCCGATCGCCAGCATCCCCTTCACCTGCGCCGGGAACCCGTTGTACGAGAACGGCGGGGCGATCACCAGGAACGCGACCATCCGCAGCGAGGCCAGGGCCACCGCCTCGATCGCCGCCAGGTCGATGGGGATGAACATC
This sequence comes from Actinomycetes bacterium, assembly GCA_023390155.1. GTDB lineage: Bacteria > Actinomycetota > Actinomycetes > Actinomycetales > Microbacteriaceae > Leifsonia. The sequence continues at coordinate 4,166 of JAEWDJ010000140.1, forward strand.
AGCCACCGCCGAGGAGGGACGGGATCTTCTCGAACAGCATGTCGGTGAAGCTGATGAGCTCGGCGATCATCCACTGCCCGCAGATGATGAGCGCGATCGCGACCGCCGCCGCCTTCGGCACGAACGAGAGGGTGACTTCCTGGATCTGCGTGATCGACTGGATCAGCGAGATCGCGAAGCCCACGACGAGCGCCGTCACCACGATGGGCGCGGCGAGCTTCGCCGTGACCAGGAGGCCCTGCATGGCGATGTCGAGGACGGCGTTGGCGTTCATCAGCCGCCCCGATAGCTCGTGATGAGGCTCGTGACGATGAGGCCCCAGCCGTCGACGAGCACGAACAGCAGGATCTTGAACGGCAGGGAGATCATCACCGGCGGGAGCATCATCATGCCCATCGACATCAGCGCCGCCGAGACGACCATGTCGATCACGAGGAACGGGACGAAGATCACGAAGCCGATGATGAACGCGGCCCGCAGCTCCGAGATCATGAACGCCGGGATGCGCGTCAGCATCGGGACGGCCGCCGCGTTCTCGGGGTTGGGGCGCCCGGCGGCGCGCCTCATCAGCGCGATGTCCTCCTCGCGCGTGTGCGCGGCCATGAAGCCCCGCAGCGGTGCCTCCGCCAGGTGCACCGCCGTGTTGAAGTCGATGTGGCCGGCGAGGTAGGGCTGCACCGCGACGTTGTTGATGTCGATCAGCACCGGGCTCATGATGAACAGGCTCAGGAAGAGCGCGAGGCCCGCGAGCACCTGGTTCGGCGGGATGGACGGCAGCGCGAGGGCGTTGCGGGTGATGGCGAGCACCACGAAGATCTTCGTGAACGACGACATCATCAGCAGCAGCGCCGGTGCGACCGACAGCACGGTGATCCCGAGCAGCGTCAGGATGGCCGCGCTGGGGGTGCCGTTGGGGCCGTTGATGTCGACGGTGATGCCGCCCGTCCCGCCGGCACCTCCTGGGCCCGCCGGGCCGTTCGGCGTGGGGACGGGGGTCGGCTCGGCGTGCGCGGCCGCCGCGGTCAGGAGGACGATCGCCGCGACGATCAGCGCCACGAGGAGGGAGGCGATCAGCAGGCGCGGGAGGCGGCCGAGCGCCTCGGGGGCCGAGGCCGGGGCCGACGGGGTCACGGCGGGCGCCGCGGTCGCGAGTGGGGCCGTCGCGGGGGCGATCGCCGTGCGGGTGCCGGGGGCGCGACGAGGGCCGCGCGCGCCGGAGGCGGCCGTCACTTCTTGGGCCGCACCGCCGAACTCGCCTGCCGCCACGTTGCCGGGGACAGGATCGAGCCTTTGAGTGCCTCGTCGAAGAGCGAGGCGCGTCCCTGCGCCGTGAGGAAGTCGGCATCCTGCCTGGTGTCTGTCGTGGTGGTGTTGCTGGTGTTGCTGGTGGAGCCGGCGCTGCTCGTGCTGCGCGCCGTCGCCGGGGCGGTGGCCGCCTCCATCGTGAGCGTGGGCGCGGTCTCCTCCGCGCCCGGGAGCTCCTTGGCGAACGTCTTGCGCACGGGCTTCAGGGGGCGGACGTCCGCATCATGCGGCCGCTCCCCCGTGTGCAGCACGCTGACCTGCCGCTCGGTGACGCCGAGGACGAACCGGTTGCCGTCCACATCCACCACCACGACCGACGCCTTCGGCCCGATACCCTGCCGGCCGACCACGCTGACCGCGTTGTTCCGGCGGGCGGCGCCGCGACCCTTCGTCACGCGCCGCTGCACGTACCAGAGGACCATGATGATCACCGCGAGCACCACGAGCACGCGCAGGGCGATGAAAACGGTCTCCACGGCTGCCTCTATCGGCCGCGGCGCGCGTCCCGTTAGCGATGGGGCGCATCCCGGCGCCGGCCCATGGCAGGCTCGACCCGTGGACATCGAGATGGCGCGCATCCCCGCCGGGGCGGTGCAGTTGCACGACGCGCGGCGCAAGCGGCGGTGGACGGTGGAGCTGGAGGCGTTCGAGATCGGCGTCTTCGCCGTGACCGAGGAGCAGGCGGCCGAGCTCATCGGCCTGCCGTCGCGGCGTCCTCGGCGGCCGGTGACCGGGGTGAGCTGGCTCCGAGCGGTGCGGTTCTGCAATGCGGCGTCCGAGTGGGAGGGGCTGGACCCCGCGTACACGTTCGACGGCGAGGACGTCACCTGGCACGTCGACGCGGACGGCTTCCGGCTGCCGACCGAGGCCGAGTGGGAGTACGCCTGCCGGGCGGGGTCGACCGGCGCGCACTACGGGCCGCTCGCCGAGGTGGCGTGGACGAGCGCCGACGGCCTCACCGCGCCCGCGGATGTCGGCGGTCGCCTCCCGAACCTCAACGGGCTCTTCGACACCCTCGGCAACACCTGGGAGTGGTGCTGGGATCTGCTCGACCCGGCCCGCTACGACGACTACCGCGTCTTCCGCGGCGGCGGGTTCGCCGACGACGCCTGGAGCGTGCGCGCCTCCACCCGGCGCGGCGGGCCTC
>JAEWDJ010000211.1 GCA_023390155.1 Actinomycetes bacterium
CTGTCGCCCCGCCGCAACCCCTTCATGCTCGCGCTGTGGATCATCGGCGCGGCCCTCGTCGTCGTCGGCGTGGCCCTTTACGCGATCGCCGCTAACGCGTCGTACACCAACAACTACAGCGGCACGGCCTCCGACATCGGCACGCAGGTCTTCATCCAGATCGGCTGGGTGCTCGCCGGGCCGATGATCACCATCGGCTTCGGCACGCTCATCGCGCTGCTCTTCCTCACAGCGCTCGGGGCGCGCCGGCGTACGGTGGCGGACGGAGCCGCAGAGGCAGCCGGCGGCGACGAGGAGCTCTGACAGGCCTCAGCCGCGCGGCACGCGCACGCGCAGGCCGCCCGCGTCGACCGCGAGGTCGAGGGCGATCGCGTCGCCGAACGCGTCGCCGTCCAGCTCGAACGGTTCCGGCTGGTCCACCCGCAGGCGCACGTCCGCGCCGCGGAGGTAGGAGAGGCGCGTCCGCACGGCGCGATCCGTGAAGCGGATGATGCGCCGGCCGAGCGCGCTCTTGCGCAGCACCCGGTTCTCCCAGGTCATCTTGCGCCAGATCGCGAGCCAGCCGAAGACGGAGGCCGGCTGCAGGATGGCGACGTCCAGCAGGCCGTCGTCGACGGCGCCGTCGGGGATGAGCTCCATGTTGCCCGGGAGGGTGCCGCAGTTGGCGACCAGGATGGTGCTGACGTGGGCCGAGCGCTCCTGCCCGGCGTCGAGGCGGTACCGCACGCGCACCTTGCGGGCCTTGGGCAGGGCGCGGAAGCCGGCGTCGACGTAGGCGAGCCAGCCGAAACGGCGCTTCAGGGCGGGGCGGGCGTTCGCGATCATCGTCGCGTCGATCCCGACGCCCGCCATGACGAGGAAGGCGAGCTCGGTGCGCTCCCCGCTCGCCCGGGTCGCGGTCGCGACGCCGATGTCGATCGAGCGGGTCTCGCCGTCGAACGCGACGGCGCAGGCCTCCTCGACGTTCGCGTACGGGACCCCGATGTTGCGCGCGAGGAGGTTGCCGGTGCCGGATGGCAGGAGGCCCAGGGTCGCGTCGCGGTCGCGCAGGGCCTCGGCGACCGCGCGGACCGTGCCGTCGCCGCCCGCGGCGAGGACCAGGGTCGCTCCGCGCTCCAGAGCCTCCAGCGTCTGTGCTCCGCCGCCCTCCTCGGGGGTCGTGGCGAGCCAGATCAGGTCGACGCCGCCGGCGCGGGCCGCCGCGGCCTCCACCGCGGCACGGACCCGCGGGACGTCGATGCGGACGGGGTTGTAGACGACGGCGACCGTGGTGGCACGCGCCCCTCCCCGATCGTTCACGGGCTTCACGCTACCTGTTCCCTGTGGAGAACCGGGAGTCGCGCCGCCGCGGTCGATAAGCTGGGGCGGTGATCGATCCAGTCCTGCTCCGCGAGAACCCCGACGTCGTCCGCCGTTCCCAGGAGGCGCGCGGCGACTCCGTGGAGGTCGTCGACGAGGCGCTGCAGGCCGACGTCGAGCGTCGCGCCGCCATCACCGCGTTCGAGGAGCTCCGCGCCGAGCAGAACGCGTTCGGCAAGCAGGTCGCCCAGGCGCCGAAGGAGCAGAAGAAGGAGCTGGTGGCCCAGGCCCAGGAGCTCGCGGGGCGCGTCAAGGAGGCGCAGCGCGCCGCCGGCGAGGCCGAGACCCGCTTCGACGAGGTGCTGCGCCGCATCGGCAACCCGATCGTCGAGGGCGTGCCCTCGGGTGGGGAGGACGACTACGTCGTCCTGAAGACCGTCGGCGAGATCCCGGCGTTCGACTTCGAGGCGCGCGACCACCTGGAGCTCGGCGAGCTGCTCGGCGCGATCGACATGCCGCGCGGCGCGAAGGTCGCCGGGGCCCGCTTCTCGTACCTGCGCGGCATCGGTGCGCGCCTCGAGATCGCGCTCATGAACATGGCGCTCGACAAGGCGCTCGCGAACGGCTTCATCCCGATGATCACGCCGACATTGGTCAAGCCCGAGATCATGCAGGGCACCGGCTTCCTCGGCGCCCACGCCGACGAGGTCTACCACCTGCCCGCCGACGACCTGTACCTCACCGGCACGAGCGAGGTCGCCCTCGCCGGCTATCACGCCGACGAGATCATCGACGTGACCGAGCCCATCCGCTACGCGGGCTGGTCCACCTGCTACCGCCGCGAGGCCGGCTCGGCCGGCAAGGACACCCGCGGCATCATCCGGGTCCACCAGTTCACCAAGCTCGAGATGTTCGTCTACACGCTGCCCGAGAACGCGGAGGCCGAGCACGCCCGCCTGCTCGGCTGGCAGGAGGAGATGATGCAGGAGCTGGGCCTCAGTTACCGCGTGATCGACACCGCCGCCGGCGACCTCGGCTCGAGCGCCGCCCGCAAGTTCGACGTGGAGGCGTGGTTCCCGACCCAGGGCCGGTACCGCGAGCTCACCTCCACCTCCAACTGCACCACCTTCCAGGCCCGCCGGCTGGAGGTCCGCCACCGCGGCGAGAACGGCAAGACGGCCCCCGTCGCCACGCTGAACGGCACCCTCGCGACGACCCGCTGGCTCGTCGCCATCCTCGAGACGCACCAGCAGGAGGACGGCTCGGTGCGTGTGCCCGAGGCGCTCCGCCCCTACCTGGGCGGGCTCGAGGTGCTGGAGCCGATCGCCCGGTGAGCACCCCCGCCCCCGGCGGCGCCGCGCGCCGCCTGCTGATCGCGCTCGACGTCGACGGCACGCTCATCCACGAGGACGAGACCATCGGCGATGCCGTGCGCGACGCGGTCACCCGCGTGCGGGAGGCCGGCCACGAGGTCATGCTCGCGACCGGGCGCAGCTGGGAGACGGCACGGCCCATCCACGAGGCGTTCGGGCTCGACAGCGAGTTCGTCGTCTGCGCGAACGGCGCCCTGACCATGCGCCGCGACGACACCGCCGAAGGGGGTTACCGGCGCGAGTTCGTCGAGACCTTCGACCCGACGGAGGTGCTGCGCACCATCCGCCCGCACCTGCCGAGCGGCAGCTTCATGGTCGAGGATCCGACCGGGTACCGCCGCTACACCGAGGGCATGACCGACTGGGAGCTCGTCAACGCCGAGCAGGTGACGTTCGAGGAGCTCTCCGACCACCCCGCGACGCGCGTGGTCGTCGTCTCGCCGCAGCACGACGAGGAGCAGTTCCTCTCGATCGTCGAGCGGATGGGCCTCCGCAAGGTCAGCTACGCCATCGGCTGGACCGCGTGGCTCGACATCGCGCCCGACGGGGTGAACAAGGCGACCGCCCTCGAGCGCGTGCGCGCTGCGCTGGACATCCCGCTCGCCGACGTGGTCGCGGTCGGCGACGGCCGCAACGACATCGACATGCTCACCTGGGCGGCGGCGCAGGGCGTCGGCGCCGCGATGGGGCAGGCCCCCGCCGAGGTGAAGGCCGTCGCGTCGCGCGAGATCGGCACCGTCGTCGAAGACGGTCTGGCCGAGCTGCTCGTCAGCCTCCAGCCCTCCGCGTAGACCGGGCGTTCCCGCCCTGGACCAGCACTTTCCCTCGCGTCGTCCAGAACTCTGCCAGGCTGATGTGCGATCCTGAGCTGTGGTGCGCCCTGCGCGCCGATCCGGCTGTCCGGCCCGTCCCCGTGGAAGGAAGTGAATGAACGAGGTGCCCACCCGCGCGCAGGCGCGAGCCCAGGAGAAGTCCGCGGGACCGTCCGTCGCCCGCCACGGAAAGCTCAAGCGGCACCACCCGTTCCGCACGATCCTCGCCGTGCTCGTCACGGTCGTCGCGGTGCTCGGCGTCTCCACAGCCGGCGTCGCGGCCTACGCCGTGCTCGACGTCACCGGCACCGCGGTCGCGAAGAAGACCGTGACCCTGGTCGACGCCAAGGGCAACGAGGTCGTCCCGAAGGTGGGCGCGATGGACGGCGCGTTCAACGTGCTCCTCGCCGGCTCCGACAGCGGCGGCGGCAACGCGGCCTACGGTGAGCGCGGCGAGGTGCTCAACGACGTCACGATGGTGCTGCACGTCTCCTCCGACCACAAGAACGCCACCGTCATCAGCTTCCCCCGCGACATGTTCGTCGCCATCCCGTCGTGCCCCGACCCCAACGGCGGCAGCTTCGACGCGATGAGCCGGCAGAAGATCAACAGCTCGCTGAGCTACGGCGGGCTCGC
>JAEWDJ010000281.1 GCA_023390155.1 Actinomycetes bacterium
GAGCAGGGCCGCGTCGTCGTAGGCGCGACCGGCGATCGTCAGCCCGACCGGCATCCCGATGTCGGCCATGGTCCCCATCGGGACCGTGACCGTGGGGATGCCGAGGTGGCGCGGGACGAGGTTGCCGTTGGCGACCCAGACGCCGTTGCGCCAGCCGAGGTCGGCGGAGGCCGGGTTCACGTCCATGTCGGCGGGCCCGACGTCGGCGACGGCGGGGAAGACGACGGCGTCGAGGCCGAGGTCGTCCATCCACTGCTCCAGGTCGACGCGGCGGGTCTCCTCCAGGCCGCGCACGCCCGACTCCAGGTGCGGGATGCTGTCGAGGGTCGCCCCCGGGTGCGTGCGCACCCACTCCGGGTACTCGGCGATGTCGTCGTCGAACCCGTCGTAGCGGTCGGGCAGGGCGCCGGGCGGCGCGGGGAAGATGGTGGCGCCGTCCACGTCCGCGAGGGTGTGGAGGTGCGGGTCGCCGTTCGCGCGCAGGAAGTCGTCCCACGCCCACGCGGACAGGTCCACGATCTCGCTGTGCAGGTATTCGGGCGAGACGAGACCGCGGGTGAAGACGGTGGGGGCGCCGGGCCGGTCGCCCTCGTAGTCGGAGACGACGGGGAAGTCGACCTCGACGACCTCGGCGCCGGCGGCCTCGAGGGCGCGGCGGGCCTCCTCCCAGAGGGCCATCACCGACTCCCGGGTCTCGATGCGCCGCCCGGTGGGGCCGCCGATGCCCGGCTTCTCGGCGGTGCCGGCCTCCGGGTCCGCGTTGATGTACATGCGCGGGACGCCCAGGCGCTTGCCGGCGAGGGAGGCCGTGCCGGCGAGCGCCGGGTAGGACTCCGGCCGCAGCTGCGACGCGGGCGGGAGGGCGATCCACGGCTGCGTGCGCCAGAAGTCGCCGCGGGTCTCGGTGTCGTCCGCCACGATGACGTCGAGCACCTCCAGCAGGTCCGCCATGCTGCGGGTGTGCGGCACGACGACGTCCATCGTCGGCACGAGCGGCCAGTTGCCGCGCACCGAGATCACCCCGCGCGACGGGGTGTACGCGCAGAGGCCGTTGTTGGAGGCCGGGGCCCGGCCGGACGACCAGGTCTCCTCGCCGAGCCCGAACGCGGCGAAGCTGGCGGCGGTCGCGGCTCCCGAGCCGTTCGACGAGCCGGAGCCGAAGGCGGCCGGCAGGTAGTCGGCGTTGTAGGGGCTCTCGGCGCGGCCGTAGACCCCGCGCTGCATCCCGCCGTTCGCCATCGGGGGCATGTTGGTCAGCCCGAGCAGGATCGCCCCGCCCGCGCGCAGCCGCTCGATGGTGAACGCGTCGCGCTGGGCGACGAGCCGCTCGAACGCGGGCGAGCCGGCCGCGGCGGTGAGGCCTCGGGCGAGGTAACTGTCTTTGGCGGTGTACGGGATGCCGTCCAGGGGACCGAGGGTCTCGCCGCGGGCGCGACGCTCGTCGGAGGCGCGGGCTGCGTCGAGCGCGCCGGGGTCGCGCACCACGACCGCGTTGAGCCGGGGGCCGGCGGTGTCGTAGGCGTCCATGCGCGCGAGGTACGCCTCCACCAGCCCGACGGCGGTGGTCTCGCCCGATTCCAGGGCCTCGCGCAGCTGGGCGATGCCGGCCTCGACGACGTCGATGCTCATCGCGCGGCCTCGGCGCTCGCCGCGGCCGCGTCGCCGGTCACGGTGAGCGCGGGCTGCTGCTGTGTGATGCAGTGGATGCCGCCCCCGCGCTCGAAGATCGGCCGCGAGTCCACCATGACGACGCGGCGGCCGGGGTAGGCGGCCTCGAGGATCTCCGTCGCCTCCGCGTCCGCACGCTCCTCGCCGAAGCCGCACGCCACGACGCCGTCGTTGACGACGAGGTGGTTCACGTAGCTCCAGTCGACGAAGCCCTCCGCGTCGCGCAGCGTCGCGGGGGCCGGCAGCTCGACGATGTCCCACGCGCGGCCGGCGGCGTCGGTCGTCTCGGCGAGCAGGGCCTTCAGCTCGCGCGAGACGGCGTGGTCCGGGTGCTCGGGGTCGCGCTGGGTGTGCAGCAGCAGGCGGCCGGGGGAAGGGATGGTCGCGACGATGTCCACGTGACCATTGGTGCCGAAGTCGTCGTAGTCGCGGGTGAGGCCGCGCGGGAGCCAGACCACCTTCGTCGCGCCGATGGTGCGGGCGAGCTCGGCCTCCACCCGCGCCTTGTCGGCGTACTTGTTGCGGCGCGGGTCGAGCTGCACGGTCTCGGTGACGAGCACGGTGCCGTCGCCGTCGACGTGGATGCCGCCGCCCTCGTTGACGAGCAGCGAGCTGACGAGCTCGGCGCCCGTGCGCTCGGCGACGAACCGGGCGATCTCGGCCGACTTCTCCCACTCCGACCACGCCGGGTCGCCCCAGCCGTTGAAGACCCAGTCCACCGCGCCCAGCACGCCGGGGCGCGCGTCGTCCACGACGAAGGTCGGGCCGAAGTCGCGCATCCAGAACTCGTCGAGCGGTGCCTCCACCTGCTCGATGTGCGAGCCGAGCATCCGGGCAGCGCGCTCGCGCTCGGTCGGGTCGACGACCATCGTGACCGGCTCGAACTCGGCGGTCGCGTGGGCGACGGCGGTCCAGGCGGCGTAGGCCTCCTCGGCCGACGCGGCGTCGTCGCCGAGGGTGATGCCGGCGCGGGGGAACGCCATCCACGTGCGCTCGTGCGGTGCGGTCTCGGCGGGCATGCGCCAGCTCATGCGGAACCTCCGTGTTCGTCGCGGCCTGCGCCGCGGAATCTGTTGATCAGATGATCAATAGTTCTGCCGAAGCTACCTATACTGAACCCACCATGTCAAGAGCACCCCGCCGGCCGCCCGCCGAACGCCGCGCCGAACTCGCCGACGCCGCCCGCGAGCTGGCGCTCGCCGAGGGCATCGCCGCCGTCACCCTGCGC
>JAEWDJ010000339.1 GCA_023390155.1 Actinomycetes bacterium
AGGCGTGGATCGCCGCGGGCGCCGCCGCCGGGCTGATCGTCCTGGGCACCGGGAGTGTCGCGCTCGGGGCCACGGTCGGTTCGCCCGCCGCTGCCGCGGGAGAGCCGGGCCCGACGGCCTCGGCCACGAAGACCGCCACCCCCACTCCGACCCCGACGCCGACCGCGGACCCCGCGCGTCCCGTTCCGGCCGCCGCGCCCGGCGCCAGCCGCATCCGCACCTGCTCGGTCGCGGGGCTCGCCCAGGACGGCCGGCTCGGGACCCTGGAGGCCCAGGTCGTCAACGCCAAGACCGGCGAGGTGCTGTTCGACCGCAACGGCGGGACGCCTGCGCCGACGGCGTCGGTGATGAAGACGATCACCTCGGCGGCCGCCCTCGCGACCCTCGGGCCCGACTACCGCGTCTCCACGACGGTCGTCGCCGGGAGCGCTCCCGGGCAGATCGTGCTGGTCGGCGGCGGCGACGTGACGCTGTCTCGGCTGCCCGGCGGCCAGGGCGCGTTCTACACGGGCGCCCCGTCCATCCAGGACCTGGCGAACCAGGCCAAGCAGGCCATGGGCGGCCAGGAGATCACCTCGATCGTGGTCGACACCTCCCTCTTCGGCGGACCCCTGTGGCAGCCGAGCTGGGACGAGAACGAGGAGCGCGTCGTCGAGGGCTCGACCCCGTACATGAGCGCTCTGATGGTGGACGGCGACCGCGACAACCCGGGCGCGGTGGAGTCGCCGCGCAGCACCGACCCCACCGGACGTGCCGTGCAGTACTTCCAGCAGTACCTCGGGACCAACGTGCCCGTCTCGCAGGGCACGGCCCCGGCCGACGCCAGGCAGCTGGCCGCGGTGCAGTCGCAGCCGGTCACCACGCTCATCCAGCAGGCGATGAAGTACTCCGACAACACGATCATGGAGGAGCTCGCCCGCCTGGTCGCGATCAAGAAGGGCGCGGGCAACACGTTCGACGCCGAGAACGCCGGTGTGATCGGCGCGCTCGCGGGCTACGGGATCGACACCGCGGGCCTGCACATCGCGGACGGCTCGGGACTCAGCGCGAACAACGCCGTCCCGCCGTCGTACATGACGCGGCTCTTCGTCAAGATCATGAACCGCGAGAGCGGGCTCGGCGTGATCTACGACGGGCTGCCGGTCTCGGGACAGTCCGGCACGCTGGGCTCCGGCTACAACCGGTTCACGGGCGCCAACTCCGTCGCGCGCGGCGCGGTGCACGCGAAGACCGGGTGGATCGACCACGGCTACACGCTCTCGGGCATCGTCGACTCGGCCGACGGCACCCCGCTCACCTTCGCCGTGTACGCTCTCGGCAACGTGAGCGACAATGCCAAGCAGGCGATCGACACCCTCGTCACCGGCTTCTACAAGTGCGGCGACAACCTGTCGAACACCTGACCGGCGGAGGGAGGCCCGCATGGGCAAGGCGCTGTTCATCATCGACGTGCAGAACGACTTCACCGAGGGCGGAGCGCTCGGCGTGGACGGCGGGGCCGCGGTGGCGGCGGCTCTGACGCGCTACCTGGCCGAGCATCGCGACGAGTACGCGGTGGTGCTCGCGAGCCGCGACTGGCACGACGGAGACACCGACAACGGCGGGCACTTCGCCACCGACGCCGACCCCGACTTCGTCGAGACCTGGCCGGCGCACTGCGTCGCCGGCACGCCAGGAGCCGACTACCACCCGGACTTCGAGACGACGCAGGTCGACTACCACGTGCTCAAAGGCCAGGGCGTCCCCGCCTACTCGATCTTCGAGGGCCGCACCGAGGCGGGCTCGACCGTGCACAACCTCCTGGACGAGCACGGCATCGACACGATCGACGTCGCAGGCATCGCGACGGACTACTGCGTGCGGGCCTCCGCGCTCGACGCACTCGCCCACGGGCAGCACGTGCGCGTGCTGACGGGGCTCGTCGCCGGAGTCGCGGCCACCTCGTCGGAGGCCGCCCTCGCCGAGCTGGCGCACGCCGGCGCGGAGCTGGTCCCGGCCTCCTGAACCCCCTGGATCACCCCCGGACGCGCCGCCCGGGGCACTGTGGCGACCGTGGAGAATGAGCGCTAAGCTGATTACTTGATTGTCTAGCTAACCGGGAGGCGCAGTGGCGGAGTCGACGAAGGTGCAGGGGCGACCCCCGATCTGGCTGCGGGCGGTGCTGCCGACCGTGCTCATCATCGTCTGGCTGGTCGTCGCGGGCATCGGCGGGCCGACCTTCGGCAAGCTCTCCGGCGTCTCCAGCAACGATCAGGCGGCGTTCCTGCCCGCCAGCGCCGAATCGACCGAGGTGCAGGACTGGCAGAAGCGGTTCACCGACTCCACGTCCATCCCGGCGATCGTCGTGGTGACCTCCGACGAGAAGATCCCGGCCTCCGCGCTGGCCGACTACGCGGCGCTCGGGCAGAAGCTCGGCGACGTGGAGGGCGTGCAGGCGCCCGAGAGCGGCCAGCAGAGCAGCGTCGCGGGGCCCATCCCCTCGGAGGACGGCCTGGCCGTCGAGTTCATCGTCCCGATCGCCGACTCCGACTCGGTCAAGACCGTGATCGCCGACCTGCGCACGACGCTCGAGGACAACCTCCCGAGCGGCACGCAGGGATGGGTCACCGGCCCGGCCGGCCTCACCGCCGACCTGGTCAACGCGTTCGGCGGCATCGACGGGATCCTGCTGCTGGTCGCCGTCTCCGCGGTGTTCGTCATCCTGCTGCTGGTGTACCGGGCCCTGCTGCTGCCGTTCCTGGTGCTGCTGACCTCCGTGTTCGCCCTGTGCGCGGCGATCCTGTTCGTCTACCTCTTCGCGCTCTGGGGCTGGATCAAGCTGAGCGGTCAGAGCCAGGGCATCCTGTCGATCCTCGTGATCGGTGCCGCGACCGACTACTCCCTGCTGCTCGTCGCCCGCTACCGGGAGGCGCTGGAGCAGGTGGACTCCCGGTGGACGGCCATCCTGCGCGCCTGGAAGGCCGCGTTCGAGCCGATCGTCGCCTCGGGCGCGACGGTGATCCTCGCGCTGCTCTGCCTGCTGTTCTCGGACCTCAACTCCAACAAGAGCCTCGGGCCGATCGCGGCCATCGGCATCGTTTTCTCGCTGCTCGCCGCGCTGACACTGCTCCCGACGCTGCTGGCGGTCTTCGGGCGGGCGTCGTTCTGGCCCTTCCGGCCGAAGGTCGTCGGCGAGCACGACCACCGGCACGAGCACGAGGCCGGCCCGCGCATCGCCGGCCTGGAGGGCGTGCGTGGCATCTGGCTGCGTGTCGGGAGGCTGATCGCCCGCCGTCCGCGGGTCACCTGGCTGATCGCCTTCGTGGTGCTCGCCGCGTGCACCCTCGGGCTCACCCAGCTCAAGGCCAACGGCGTCTCGCAGACCGACGTCGTGCTCTCGCAGTCCGACGCGGTCGACGGCCAGAAGGTGCTGGCCGAGCACTTCGACGCCGGCAGCGGCTCGCCCGTGCTGATCGTGACGGCGGAGGCCGACGCCGACGCGGTCCTCGCCGCCACGGAGAAGACCGACGGCATCGCCTCGGCCACCCTGTACGCCGGCAACGTCCGCCCCGCGCAGGGCGGCGCTCCGGCCGAGCCGATCGTGAAGGACGGCCGGGTTCTCGTGCAGGCCACGCTGTCGGACGAGCCCGACTCCGCGGCGGCGGAGGAGGTCGTCCGCACGCTGCGCTCGACCCTGACCGCCGAGGACCCGGAGGTGCTCGTCGGCGGGGTGACCGCCATCGCGCTCGACACGAACGTCACGGCGCAGAGCGACCTCGCCAAAATCATCCCGATCGTGCTCGGCGTCATCCTGCTCATCCTGATGCTGCTGCTGCGCTCGATCCTCGCACCGGTGCTGCTGATCGGCAGCGTGGTGCTGTCGTACGGCGCGGCGCTCGGCGTCTCGGCCCTGGTGTTCAACCACGTGTTCGGCTTCCCGGGGGCGGACGCCGCTGTGCCGCTGTTCGGCTTCGTGTTCCTGGTGGCGCTGGGCGTGGACTACAACATCTTCCTGATGACCCGCGTGCGGGAGGAGTCGCTGCGCATCGGCACGCGCCCGGGCATCCTGCGGGGGCTCGGCGTGACCGGCAGCGTGATCACGTCCGCCGGCATCGTGCTGGCCGCGACCTTCGCGGCGCTCGCCGTCATCCCCATCCTGTTCCTGGTGCAGATCGCCTTCATCGTCGCGTTCGGCGTACTGCTCGACACCGTCATCGTGCGCTCGCTGCTGGTGCCGGCCTTGTCCTACGACATCGGCCGCGCGATCTGGTGGCCATCGCGGCTCTGGAAGAGCACTGTGCACAGCGAACGGGCCGGGATCGCCGATTAACTGCACAACCTGACGGGCGTTCCCGCCGCGCATTGCCCGGGTCGCCGGTGTGCACGAGAGTGGTCGCCATGCCTCTGACCACGCTCGCGACCACGACGGCCGCGCCCGTCGGGCTGCCGGCACTGCTGCGCCGCCTCTACCGCACCCTGGCGACCGTGCGCCGCATCGACGCCGGCGCCCGGGCGCTGGAGCGGAAGGGACTGCTGCCCGGCCACCGCACGGTCGCCGGCGCCGAGGCCGTGCAGGTCGGC
>JAEWDJ010000371.1 GCA_023390155.1 Actinomycetes bacterium
TCTCGGTGGTCGCCGCCGCCCCGGCCTTCTCCACCGTGACGGTGGCCGGCCGGCACATCCCCGTGACCACGACCACGCTGGCGGACGGCTACCAGCTCGCCGTCCGCATCCCGCCCACGGAGTCCGGCTTCGCCTCCCGCGACGCGCACCTGTTCGTGCCGCCGGGCTGGATCCGCGACCCGTCGACCACCCGCCCCGTCGTCATCATGATGATGGGCCAGCCGGGCAACCCGACGCTCGGCGCGACGCTCGACGCCCTCCACTCGCTCGGCACCAGCCGCCTCGACGACGCCCCGTTCGTGCTCGTGGTCGACCAGCTCGGCGCCGTCGACAAGAACCCGCCGTGCAGCAATACCTCCGCCGGGCAGCTCGAGACGTTCCTGGCCGACGACGTCCCCCGCTGGGTGAAGGCCGAGCTGCCCGTGTCGCAGAGCCGCGACGACTGGGCCATCGCGGGCTTCTCGCACGGCGGCGAGTGCGCCGCCTACCTCGCCGCGACGCACCCGGACCTCTGGGCCAACATGATCGACATCTCCGGCCCCGACAAGCCGGGCGAGTACCGCTCCGACCGCACGCGCGCGAGGTACTACGGCGACAGCGAGAGCGAGTACGAGAAGTACTGGCCGGCGAAGGTCATGGCCGCGACCAGTTACGACGAGCCCATGCGCGGGATCTTCGTGGCCGGCGCCACCGACCCCCACTTCCGCCAGCAGGTGGAGGACACCGCCACCGCCGCTGAGGACGCCGGCTGGACGGTCACCTACTGGGCGGTCCCCGGCGAAGGCCACTCGGGCCCGACTCTCACGAAGGGCCTCGCCACCGCCTACAACCAGCTGATCCCGCTCTGGCTCGCCTCCGGCGCCATCACCGCCGGCGACCGCTTCCTCTGCCAGCCCGACCAGCCGAATCGCGGCTGCGGGGTGACGCAGGTCGCCGCCGTCGCGGGCACGGTCGCGATCGCGGACCTGACGGTGCTCGCGGTCTTCCTCGGGGCGCAGCTGCTGCTGTTCTTCACGCGGCGGGGTGCGGCGGTGGGGGAGGCAGCGGCCGAGGAGGCCGCCCTGCAACCCGACGACGACCGCGACGACCGCGACGACCGCGACCAGCCCGTTCTGAACGGACCCTCAGGAAGCGCATAGCCGGCTGAACGGGCGCGCATAAAGCGCCTTCCTACGCTCGCATATGCCCCCACGGGCGGGCTGAGGAAGGACACCCGAATGAAGCGGACTCTCGCGCGGTTCAGACCGCGCACCTGGATCATCACGGCGGCCGTCGTGGTCGCGGTCGTCGGGGGTGGAGCCGTCTACTGGTTCGGCTTCGCCATCCCGGCACAGGCGACCGCATCGCAGCCGACCACGCGCACGGTGCAGGCGAGCACCCAGACGCTCGAGAAGACGGTGAGCGCCACGGGCTCGCTCAGCCCGACGGTCCAGGAGGACGTCAGCTTCGTCCCATCCGGCACGGTCACCGCCGTCGACGTGGCGGCGGGCTCGACCGTCGACGCAGGAGCCGTGCTGGCCACCGTCGACACGGTGTCCGCGCAGGCGACGCTCCTCCAGGCGAAGGCCGACCTCGCCTCGGCGCAGGCCACGCTCTCCGACGCCCAGGACGCCTCCACCGGCAGCACGGCCGAGGAGGCCGCGATCGCCGCGGCCCAGGCGAAGGTCGCCTCGGCCCAGTCGGCCGTGGACTCCGCGCAGACGGCGCTCGACGGGACCACGCTCGTCGCGCCGGTGGCCGGTCTGGTCACCGCGGTGAACGTGGAGGTCGGGGACGCGGTGACCGGCACCTCCGGCGGCTCGGGCTCCGGCGGCTCCTCGTCCGGCTCGGGCGCGACCTCCGGTTCCGGCTCGGCGTCGAGCGGCTCGGCATCGTCCGGCTCGACCGGCTCCACCGGCTCGAGCGGTTCCAGCACCGCCGCGTTCACCATCGTCGGCACCGGCTCGTGGGAGGTCGACCTCACCGTCAGCGCCTCCGACCTGGCGTCGATCGCCGCGGACGATCAGGTCGAGCTGTCGACGAGCGACAACGACTCCTTCTTCGGCACGGTCAAGTCGATCGGCAAGCTCCCCTCCACCACCTCGGGCAGCGCGGCCTACCCCGTCGTCGTGTCGGTGACCGGATCGCCCGAGAACCTCTACGACGGCGTCGGCGTCACCGCGTCCATCGTCTACGAGCGCCGCACGGACGTGCTGACCGTCCCGAGCGCGGCCATCACCACCGCCGACGGCACGTCCACCGTGACCAAGGTCGTCGACGGCAAGAACGTCACCACCGCGGTCACCGTCGGCGAGACCTCCGGCACGGTCACCGAGATCACTAAGGGACTCAGCGCGGGCGACTCCGTGCTCGTCACGGTGTTCACGCCCGGCAGCGGGTCGGGCTCGGGGACGGGAACAGGCGGCGCGGGAGGCACGGGCCAGACCGGCCAGCAGGGGCAGTTCCCCGGCGGCGGCGAGTTCAACGGCACCTTCCCGGGCGGCGGCGAAGGCGGCTTCCCCGGCGGCCAGACCGGGAACGGAGGCACCCGTAATGGCTGACCCGCACACCGTCATCGAGCTCACCGGCGCGCGCAAGCTGTACCGCAGCGGGAGCATCGAGTTCGAAGCGCTCCGCGGCATCGACCTGCTCATCGAGGAGGGGGAGTACGTCGCCGTGATGGGCCCCTCCGGCTCCGGCAAGTCCACCATCATGAACGTGCTCGGCTGCCTCGACGTGCTCTCCGAGGGCGCCTACCGCCTGGGCGGACAGGACGTGGAGGACCTGGACGAGACGGAGCTCGCCGCCATCCGCAACCAGCGCATCGGCTTCGTGTTCCAGCAGTTCAACCTCCTCCCCTCCCTCTCGGCACAGAAGAACGTCGAGCTGCCGCTGGTCTACGCGGGCGTCCCGGCCGAAGAGCGCCGCGAGCGCTCCCGGATCGCGCTCGAGCGCGTCGGCCTCGGCGACCGCCTCGCCAACCGGCCCGGCGAGCTCTCGGGCGGCCAGCAGCAGC
>JAEWDJ010000390.1 GCA_023390155.1 Actinomycetes bacterium
GTTCACCACCGCTGCGGCGAGCAGCGCCAGGCCGGCGGCGACGAGCACCCCCGCGAGGACGCTCACGCCCCGCTCACCCCTGCTCGGCCGCGACCCGCTCCGCGCCGATCGCGCGGGAGAACTCGCCGACGGCCTTGCGGTTGTAGGCGGCGTAGTCGAAATGGCTGGCGGGGACGTCTCCGGCGAGGTAGGCGCGGAGGCCCTCGGCGACGCCCTCGTCCGTCTGGGGGACCACGAGGCCGCTGCCGGCCGGGAGGGCGTTCTTCGCGGACGCGAACTCGACCGTGACGATGGGGAGGTCGAGGACGAGGGCCTCGAGGATGACCATCGGCTGGCCCTCGTAGTCGCTCGAGAGCACGAAGCAGTCGGCCTTCGCCATGATCGCGTGGGGGTTGCGCTGCATGCCGGTGAGGAAGACCGCGCCCTCCAGCCCCAGGTCGGCGACGAGGGCCTCCAGGTCGCCCGCGAGGGGGCCGGAGCCGACGATCACGAGGCGGGTGCGCGGGTTCTCGGCGTGCACGGCGGCGAAGGCGCGGACGAGCCGGGACTGGTTCTTCTCGGGGGAGAGGCGGCCCACGTTCACGAAGGTCGTGATGTCGTCGTCGGCGAGGAGGGCCTGCGCCCAGTCGGGGAGGGTGCCCGTCTCCTCGTCGAAGGCGAGCTCGTGGAGGTCGGCCTGCGCGTTCTCGAGGATGTGTTCGGCGTCCACGGTGTTCAGCGCCGACAGGAACTTCTCGGGGGCGGCGTACTGCGACAGCGCCTCCCGGTTGATGTCGGCGAGCGTGGGCGACACGGAGACGAGGTGGTCGTACTGCTCGTACAGCGTGAAGATCTGGGTGAGGCTGTGCAGCATCTTCTTCTCGCCGTTGACCTCGCGGTGCGCGTCGGCGGCGAGGTCGTTGTGCAGCCAGATCGCCCGCTGCGCGTCGGGGGAGTGCAGCAGCAGCGTCGCCCAGAACGGCCCGTAGCCCGAGAAGTCGACGACGTAGTCGAAGCGGCTCTCGCCGAAGCAGCGGTACCACTCGTCGTCCCACAGCGCGTTCTGGGCCGGCATGTCGGCGTGCTCGGCGATGCGGCCGCGGCGGAAGTGCAGGTGGCGGGCGAGGTGGAGCAGCTTGGTGCCGTTCATCCCGCCGACGCGGGGGAACTGGCGCACGGCCGGGTGGATCTGCCGCTGCTTGGCGATGGTCGCCGCCGAGCGGCTCTGCGAGAACAGCGCGGAGACGTCGTACCGCTCGTGGTCGAGGTTGTTCAGGAGGTTCAGGGCCGACGTCGTGATGCCGTTCGGGCGCATCCCGCCGAGGTAGAGCAGGATCTTCTCGCGGCCGTCCTGGTCGAGGCCGGTGCGGATGCGGTAGCCGTCGCGCTTGCCGCGGAACACGATGTCGACCACGCGTGCCGCGGCGGCGCCGTCCTCGTACGGCGTGAACCGGGAGCGCATGGACGCGTAGCGCTCGCGCGCCTCCTCGGGCACACGGTCGTCGTCGGCGGCGATGCGGGCGATCGCCTCGCCCACCTCCTTCGCCGACTCGTACACCGGCCCCGGCCACTCGTCCGGCTCGAA
This sequence comes from Actinomycetes bacterium, assembly GCA_023390155.1. Classification (GTDB taxonomy): domain Bacteria; phylum Actinomycetota; class Actinomycetes; order Actinomycetales; family Microbacteriaceae; genus Leifsonia. The sequence goes on from JAEWDJ010000390.1 coordinate 1,565, forward strand.
GTAGAGGCCGCGGGTGCCCGCGTAGTCGGCCAGGTCGGGCGTGAAGAACACGATCGGACGCCCGGTCTGCAGGAAGTCGAAGAAGATGCTGGAGTAGTCCGAGATGAGGAGGTCGGACGCGCCGAGCACCAGGTTCGTCGGGATCTCGTTGGGCACGAGCAGCCGTGTCAGCTCCGGCCGGTCGACCGCCAGCTTGTGCACCGACTGGTGCGTCTTCAGCAGCACGACGTACCGGCTGGTGTCGAGCTGCTCCTCGATGCGGTGGATGTGCTCGAGCAGCTCGTCGAGGTCGTCCGTCGGCCGGCCGAACGTCGCGCCCTTCCAGGTCGGCGCGTAGAGCACGATCTTGCGGTCGCCGAGCGGGATGCCCGCGGCGACGAGGCGGCGGCGCACGGCCTCCCGCCCGCTCGCGTCGAGCAGCTGGCGGTCGATGCGCGGGTACCCCTCCTCGACGAGGGCGCCCCGGTACACGCCGGTCAGCTTGTACGCGGTCTCGTACATCTGCTCGCTCATGAACGGGTTGGCGGAGAGCAGGTAGTCGGCCTGGACGAAGTTGCGCAGGATGTTCGCGGTGCCGAGCGCGCCGTCCTCGATGTCGTACCCCATGCGCTTCAGCGGCGTGCCGTGCCAAGTGTTGAGGTAGGTCTGCCCCGGCCGCTTGGAGAAGTCCGGCGGGAACGTGGCGTTGTTGACGAGGTACTGGCTGGTGGCCAGCGCCCGGTAGTACGACGCCGAGCCGTACCGCACGAAGCTCACCCGGTCGTCGCCCGCGAACTCCTCGACGGCCGACCGGTACCGGTCGAGGTCGGAGAGCGCCCAGATGTGCGTCAGCCCCTGCAGATCGGGCGCCGCGAGCAGCTCCCGGAACAGCGCCTCCGGGTTGTCGAGCATCCCGTTGCCGGAGAACGACTCGTAGAAGACGCTCCCGGCGACCACCGGCTGGCGCCGCCAGTGTGCGTGGATCTCGTAACGGGCGGCGCGCTTCACCCGCGACGGCAGGCGCTTCAGTCGGGAGAGTCTCATATCGCCTGCGAGTTTATGAGAGCGGGATAACGGTCTCCTGGGAGTGCGGACGGAGGACGCCGCGAGCGCGTGTGCGCCTCACACGTCGAACCCGAGGCTCAACTTCCGCAGCAGCCCCGCCAGCCGTTCCTGGTCGGAGGGGGAGAGCGCCTCGAGCAGGTCGGCCTCCGCGTCCACCAGCCGGGTGATCGCGGCGTCGACGCGGGCGAGGCCCTGGGCGGTCATCTGCACGAGGATGCCGCGGCCGTCGTTCGGGTCGGTGCGGCGCTCGACGAGCCGGCGGGAGACGAGCCGGTCGATGCGGTTCGTCATGGTGCCGCTGGAGACGAGGGTCTGCTGGAGGAGGGACTTGGGGCTCAGCTGGTAGGGCGCGCCGGCGCGGCGCAGCGCCGACAGCACGTCGAACTCCCAGGAGTCGAGGTCGGAGCGGTCGAAGGCGGCGCGGCGGGCGCGGTCGAGGTGGCGGGAGAGCCGGTCGACGCGGGAGAGCACCTGCAGCGGCGAGAAGTCGAGGTCGGGGCGCTCGCGCAGCCAGGCGCCGACGATGCGGTCCACCTCGTCGCGCGGTCCACCGTCGCGTGCGTCACCCATCCCTCCATCGTATTCACCGGTCGCGGTCCGCCGCCCGCACCGTTCGCCCGGGGCGCGTCTGGCAGACTGTCACCTGCGCGTTTTCCCGCGCGTTCCGCCTTGGTGTAATGGCAGCACGACAGCCTTTGGAGCTGTGAGGTCCAGGTTCGAGTCCTGGAGGCGGAGCGGCATCCCGCCACACCGACCCCGGGAGGGACATGACCGACCAGAATCTCGCCATCGTGGTGCTCGCGGCAGGCCAGGGGACGCGGATGAAGTCCGCGACGCCGAAGCTGCTGCACGAGCTGGGCGGCATCCCGATCGTCGGCCACGTGCTGGCGACGGCGCGCGAGCTCGACGCGGCGCACGTCGTCGCCGTCGTGCGGCACGAGCGCGACCGGCTGGCGGCGGTCATCGAGGCGGACCTGCCCGAGGCCGTCATCGTCGACCAGGACGAGATCCCCGGCACGGGCCGTGCCGTCGAGCAGGCCGTCGCCGCGCTCCCGGGCGACTTCGCGGGCGACGTGCTCGTCGTCAACGGCGACGTCCCGCTGCTCGACGCCGCGACGCTGCGCGAGCTGATCGCCTCGCATCGTGAGAGCGGGGCGGCGGCGACCATCCTCTCGAGCTTCCCGGCCGACGCCACGGGCTACGGCCGCATCGTGCGCAACGCGGCGGGCACGCTCGACCGCATCGTCGAGCACAAGGACGCGTCGGACGAGGAGCGCGCCATCGGCGAGATCAACGCCGGCATCTACCTCTTCGGCGCGGCGGCGCTGCGCGACAAGCTCGCGGCGATCACCACCGAGAACGCCCAGGGCGAGAAGTACCTGACCGACGTCATCGGCCTGCTCCGCGAGGCCGGCTTCGACGTCGACGCCCTCCCGGTGGCCGAGTCGTGGCTGGTCGAGGGCATCAACGACCGGGCGCAGCTCAGCGAGATGGCCGCGAAGCTGAACGCGCTCATCGTGCGCACCTGGCAGCTCGCGGGCGTGACCGTGCAGGACCCGGCGACGACGTGGATCGACGTCAAGGCGAAGCTCGCTCCCGACGTCACCCTGCTCCCCGGCACCCAGATCCGGGGGGCGACGCTGGTGGAGACCGGGGCGACGATCGGGCCGGACACCACGCTGCTCGACTGCGAGGTCGGGGAGGGGGCGACGGTCAAGCGCACGGATGCGACGCTCGCCGTGATCGGCGCCGGCTCGACGGTGGGACCGTTCGCCTACCTCCGCCCCGGCACCGTGCTCGGCGCCTCCGGCAAGATCGGCACCTTCGTCGAGACGAAGAACGCCACGATCGGCGCGGGCACCAAGCTGGCGCACTTCAACTACGTGGGCGACGCCGAGGTGGGCGAGAAGTCGAATCTCGGCGCCGGCGTCATCACCGCCAACTACGACGGTGTGAACAAGCACCGCACCGAGATCGGCTCGCACGTGCGGGCGGCGACGAACACGGTGTTCGTGGCGCCGGTTAGGATGGGTGACGGAGCGTACACGGGAGCGGGAACCGTCGTCCGGAAGGACGTGCCGGCGGGCTCTCTCGCGATCACCGTCGCGCCGCAACGGAACATCGAAGGCTGGGTTGCGCAGAAGCGACCGGGCACCGACGCCGCCCGAGCTGCGGAAGAGAGCGGAGAATAAGTGTCTGGGATCACCGCGAACGGCCAGAAGCGCCTCGTCCTCATCTCGGGACGGGCCCACCCCCAGCTGGCCCAGGAGATCGCCGAGTGCCTCGGCAGCGAGCTGGTCCCGACCGACGCCCGCACCTTCGCGAACGGCGAGATCTACGCCCGGTTCGACGAGAGCGTCCGCGGGTCGGACGCGTTCGTCATCCAGTCGCACACCTCGCCCATCAACGAGTGGCTGATGGAGCAGCTCATCATGGTGGACGCCCTGAAGCGCGCCTCCGCCAAGCGCATCACCGTCGTCGCCCCGTTCTACCCCTACGCCCGCCAGGACAAGAAGGGTCGCGGCCGGGAGCCGATCTCCGCCCGACTCGTCGCCGACCTGTTCAAGGCGGCGGGCGCCGACCGCATCATGTCGGTCGACCTCCACGCCGCCCAGATCCAGGGCTTCTTCGACGGCCCGGTGGACCACCTGTTCGCGATGCCGGTGCTGCTCGAGCACATGCGCCGCGAGCTCGACCCGTCGACCCTCACCGTCGTCTCGCCCGACATGGGCCGCGTGCGCGTCGCCGACATCTGGAGCGACAAGCTGGACGCGCCGCTCGCGATCATCCACAAGCGCCGCGACCCGCTCGTCCCGAACCAGGTGTCGGTCCACGAGATCGTCGGCGACGTGAACGGCCGCGTCTGCCTGCTCGTCGACGACCTGATCGACACCGGCCGCACGATCGTCAAGGCCGCGGAGGCTCTGAAGGCCGCCGGTGCCATCGGCGTCGTCGTGGCCGCGACCCACGCCGTGTTCAGCGATCCGGCCGTCGAGCTGCTGCAGTCCGACGTGATCGACTCGGTCGTCGTCACCGACACCCTGCCGCTCCCGGAGCACAAGCGCTGGGACAAGCTCACCGTCCTGCCGATCGCCCCGCTCCTCGCGGACGCGATCGAGCAGGTCTTCACCGACGGCTCGGTGACGTCGATGTTCGACGGGGCCGCGTAGCCTCCCCCTTCTGCGCCGCCTCGATCACGGCGCGCTCGACCCCGTCGAGCCCCGACGACGCGCGGATGGCCGCTCCGACGCGCGCGCTCGCGTCGGCGTAGCGGGGGTCGGCGAGCACGGTGCGGACGGCGGAGGCGACCTCCGCCTCCGTCGGCTGGTTCGTGCCGAGGCTCACGCCGACGCCCGTCCAAGCGACGCGGGCCGAGACCTCCGTCTTGTCCTCGGTGGTGCCGGCGATCACGATCGGCACCCCGTGCTCCATCGCGTAGTGCACGCCGCCGTAGCCGCCGTTGGTGACATAGGCCGCGGTGCGGGGCAGCAGCCGGTCGTAGGGCAGGTAGGGCGCCACGCGCGCGTTCGCCGGGAGCCCGCCGCCGAGGTCGGCGACCGGGCGTCCGCCCGTGCTCGCGACGACCCACACGTCATCCGAACCGAGCGCCCGGATGGTGGGGAGGAGCAGGTCGCCGAGCTCCCGGTTCGCCACCGTCCCCTGCGTGACGTGGACGACCGGCCGCCCGTCGTCGAGGTCGGCCCACCACGCCGGCAGCGCCGCGTCGGAGCGCTGCGTGCGCGAGACCGGTCCGACGAAGTGGACCGGTACCGTCACATCCGAGCGCGGGTACTCGAACGCCGGGACGGTGAACTGCACGACCCCGTCCGACCGCGACGGCCAGTCGAGCACGAAGCCGCCGAGCGGCGTCCCCGCCTCGCGCGCGATGCGGGCCGCGTCCTTCTGCACGGGAGCGAAGACCCCCTTCTCGGCGACGAGCGTCAGCGCGGCGTTGCGCAGGCGTCCGGTCGCTCCCGGGCGCGGGGGCACGCCCAGGCCGAAGGGCGCGGTGTCCCTGCTC